>CAIYBQ010000597.1 GCA_903924445.1 uncultured Armatimonadota bacterium
CTTCGAATACGAACCGTCTTGTACCACCAGCGACTGCATCGAACTGATACGCACCAGCTGAGCGAACACTGATTCGCTTACCAGTGACCGTGTCCGTTACGATCAAATCCAAGTTCCTAGGCAGCGAGCCAGCTGATGGCCATTGGAGGATTGTACTGCCACCACGCGATGTCTTTACAGACACTGCCCAGCGGTGATCATCCTTGGCACCAACGATAGAGTCTGCAAGACCCATCGAGCGACCAGAGACCTGCCCATCAACCGTCAAGTACACAGAGTCAACACCGACAACCATTGGAGGCTTTACAGCATCAACCTGGTTATCAAATGCTTCCGATGCACTCGGAGCTACACCAATGGTGTTGTCCGTGTCGCGCAGCTTACCCTGCACAACAGCAACCTGCAGTCGCCAATCGATAGATGACTTCGATTCAATCTTGCGGGTAACCACGCTATTGATCTCATCACGTCGGATGGTCTTGGCTGGCATCGCTCGAACACCACGACTCGTTGGGTACGTGAGGACAAGCTTCAGAGGCTGCGTGGTCGCATTGCGGAACCAGTATCCAGCCCATGGCTTGAGGACGCGTGTTTCGAAGTACTGACCACCGCTGTTGCTTCCGGTGTATCCAAAGAGGACTCCCGAAACTAGATTCAATTGAACAGCCTGCGTCATTGAATAGACGTTACCCTGTTCGTCCTGAACCGATGCGTTCTGATAGATGTCGAGGTCGACACCAGCAGCACTTGGATTGGATGGACTTGTGAACGGATGGCCGATCAAGTTCCAACCTGGAGCCAAGGTCATCACAAACTCATTACCAGGAATCGGCGTACCGGTCTTTGCAACGCTTGTGATAGCGCCAAACTTTACGAAGTAACCCTTACCTGTATTCAACGGAACGTTAGCCCCAGTGTTGTACTCAACACCGGTCCAGTCAGCAACGTTGAATGCATTGTAGATCGACAAGTCAGTCGCTGTTCCAGCCACGCCGTCGCCATCATTGTCACCGGTAGCCGTCAGGCCATAGATGTCTCTGGATGCCGTACCTGTGTACTGATATGGCACGGAGACGAGCTGAAGACCATCACCGTAGACACGTGGAGGAAGTAAGCGGAAGTTGACCGATCTCGTCTCTACACTCGTTACTACTGTGGCAACCAGCTGTACAGGGTCGGAAACTAGACCATTCTTTTCTACTACAACGACATACTTACCTGGAGATACGCTACCAACTCTAAAGTTGGATACGTAACCGTTTGCATTGGATGCAGCACCCGTAACCGTGGTGTATGTCGGTGTTGTTTCAACAACTCCGCCACGATCAAGATACAACTTCACCGCTGCACCATCGATGGCATTACCAAGAATGCCGGTTACGTTACCACTGAGCGAACCTGGAGCCTGAGGCACCAAGCGGAGATCAGCAGCGACTATAGGAGCATTGCCCTGTACCGACACCTGAACGGTATCGCTTCCAAAGCCTAGCGTTGTACCCGTAAGCGTGTAACCGCCAGCTGGTAGCAGGTTCGTCGATGGAGTTGACGTCGTTGTGAGTGCATAGCGGCCATCAGCATCTGTTGTTCCAGTAGCTACGACAGCATTCGTTTCAGTCGAAACTGCACTTACAAAGGCACCTTGGATTGGGTCACCCGTCGTTCGATTGATTACACGTCCGGTGATTGGTTGAGGAGCACTCGGAAGGTAGAAGTCAATCTGTGGATTCTTGTCTTCGCCGACGGTTAGAACATCACGGCCGTTGACCGCAGTGATCGTCGTCTGCGGTCCAAGTCTGAACCGATCTGCCTGACCTGCAGCTGTGACGAGCACAGTGCCATACCCCGGGTTGTAGTTCGGGTTAGGAATCAGATTTCCATCGGTGTCATACGTGTCCTGTGCATTACACAGAATCGCATACTCACCAATAAGGAGATTGTTCAGTTCGTATGAGCCACCTGGTATTCGGGCATCGGATGTATCACGGCTGATCGCTGAGAACACCGATGTTTTGCCATCTGGGTTCAAGCGGCGTGCTTGAACTTCGATGTTAGCGATAGGAGTGACTCGGTCAAGCGACAACACACCACCTGGGGTTGGTGCCGTAGTGGCAATACTTGTCAGCTTCCCTGGGTTTGCACGCTTCATTACCAGCGAGATGTTTCGCCGGCCAGTGCCGTGAACGACCTCACCAGCGGTGTGCTGCGTGTAATACCCTGGCTTGTAGCCGTAAATCCCGTATACACCACCGTCGATTCCATCGATTTGGAAGAATCCGCCAGCATCGGTGATCGCTGTTCCAGCTGCAGGAGCTGTTTCTGCTCCAGCGATGGCACGAACGAGTGCATCTGCTACAGGAGATCCCTGCTCATCCACCAAACGACCAGTGATAGTCGCTGTGCGGAATCCCATGGAGTAGTTGGCAATCAGCTTTGCACGTTGTCCACGTGTAGCGATGTTTACCGGTCCACCACCCGCAGGGGTCCATGTGTACCAGTCGTTGCTGATGGATTCGATGCCAAACGATGCGTAGGCAACCATGCCGCCATTTGTATTGGTGGATGTGATGATTCCAGCACCGCCAGTGTTGTAGTTGAAGTCAGCTACCGCACCAGCAATCGGCGCGACGACATCGTTCTTACCAAACCCGGATGGGTCAGCAGTACGGCTGGCATCGCCTATTCCGCTTCCAGATACAAAGTATGTATTCAAAAGCAAGGAGCGACCATTCAGCGGCAAGTAGTTGTACGTAGCGCCATCGGTTGTTTCACCGTATGCGCTGGTCGCACCACCACCCGTCCATGAATCAGAGGTCAAGCGGTTTGCACTAGTAGCAGCAAGGGTTTGACCACCCGAGTTGTCGCTAGCGTAAGTCGCCTTCAATGTATTGGTAAAGAAGTCGTTTGCTTGTCCGTTTCCAGCCAATGCAAATCCGATGTCCTGACCGCTGATCATCAGACGACCACCATTTGATACGTATGTACCAAGGAGAGTCTGAGTCTTAAGGTCAGTGACTGAACCAGGACCTACGAAGAGGTTGCCCGAGAACGGAGAAGACCAAATGACCAAGCGATTGTAAATCTTAGTCGAACGTGCAGTCCGCTCACCGACTCTAGTGTCTGCAGGTTGTGTTCCAGTTGACGGGAGGTATGCCTGTAGGAGCTCGGTAGGAACTGGTCCGCGAGAGAGAACACGCCAGATGGAGTATCGGCCTTGTTCAGGCAGCGCGTATGTAGCTCCGTTCGATGCAACTCTTGGTTGGAACTCAAGTAACTCATCGTAATAGGAACCAACACCCAGAGGATGTGGCATTCCTGGGTTTACGACTGTACCGCCACGATTACGTCGGAAGCCGTTAGCAGATCCCCCGCTGTTAGTCCAAGGGCCAACGCCTGACCATGCTCGCAGGTCTGTTGCTCCAGGTGCCGGAGGCGCCGTACTACCAGCCTGCTCGCTGGGATATCGAGCCATGTCTGAGTCAGTTAAGTAGGACTCTGCGCCGAACTGGATCGGCAAGCGGTTATCAGGTGACCCGACAAGCTGACCAGAGCGCGAGATGAAGAACTTTTGACCGAGTGTGTAATCGGAGACAAAGAGGATATCTTTTTCGGTTGCATTTGGAGGCAGTGCCGTTGAGAACCCCCAAACGTTGTCGTAGATGATCCAGTTGGATGTCCCGTTACCGAACGGACTGACAGAGTTGTCGTACATAACAACATCGAGGTACCAGTCAGATGCTTCTGCTGGGAGTTTCCATGTCGCGCCGTAAAGGACACCGCCACGCCCATCAGCCGGAAGAACTGGATTGCCGTCGGCGTCAACCAGAGGCTTGAGTTCCAACCAGACGTTCGGTCGTCCACCCTGTCCGTTGAGTGGTGGGAAGCTGGTTCCGGAGAATGCAAGTTGGTCGTCAGTACCTGCTTCATACGCTGGACCACCGTTTAGACGGTGACGAACATACGATGCACCATCCAGTGTGACGATTTCAGCTTCATATTCTGTACCAACAGTATTGCCCGTGGATGCATTTTGCCATGCAAGAGGAACATTGCTTTCCTGGAAGAGATACTTAGCTGCAGATCCAGTACGGTATTCCTTGTGCTCACGTGACGTTCCACCCTGCACTGCTGCTTGGAAGTAGGAGTTTGGGTTCTTGAACTGAAGATAGATTGACTTTAGTCCAGCTTCACGATCATCGGCACGAACTGTAAAGAACACATCCTGACCAGGCAGGAGGCCTTGGTCGCGATTTCGGATGGATACGTTCGGATTGTACGTCGTCCCTTGGTTGATATGGACAATGTCACCCGTAGATGAGTTGGTGTCATACCGAAGGAGCGTTGGTGCAGACACATCGAGTGCGCTCGCAAGGAAGAGGTCTCTCTTACCAGGCGTCGCGGAGAAGCCTTCACCAAAGTTGTTTACATTCAGGTTACCGGTACGGTCAGATTGGAACGCAACTCGGTTCATCGTGATTACTGGTGACCATACAGGATATGTGTCATCGTAAGCGTACGTTGGGTCAACCGTCGTGACCTGCTTTGCGCTCTGTGCAACGGTTGGCGCTAATTCGGTCAGGATTGTGTTTCCGCTATTCGCTGATGTTTGCGCCATGTAGACATCGTGCGTGTCGCCATCGGTGTAAGCTGTTGGATTTCCAACAACATCCGGTTGCCGACTTGATGCCCACACCAGATACAAGTTTGTGCCCGCTGCGTTTGTAAATGGGTTCGCACGAAGGCTGGACCAGGATGGCTGAACGTTGTTCGTGTCAGCGGCTCCGGCATAGCGACTTGTGAACTGGCGAGGATTTGCACCGTAAATGCCACTAATGAAGATGTTCCGCTTACCGGAACCATTCGTATTAGGTGCGGTTGCAGGATCTCCATCGACTGTTTCAGTCGTTGGGTTCGTCCCGCCGGTGTAACCAGTACCAGCAACAGAAGGGGCAGCATTCGAATCGAATGCAATCCACCGTCCATCAGGGCTGGCTGATGGGTTCCGTTCATCCGCATTACCGTTGGTAATCTGGAAGATCGTCAGTGTTGTGGTGTTGATTGAGAACAAGTGGAAGTTTGCATCACCAGACAGCTTGCCTGAGAACACAACATCATTTGAACCAATCCAACAGGCGCGCCCTACCGATGTGAAGGTCCTGCCGCGGAAGGCCCTGCCAGCGGAGAGCGAGATCAGGTTTGTTGCGCCTGGAGGTGCCGTCGACAATGTCCCGGATGCTGGAATGTTGGAAGCGTAGAGGTTCCAGACTTTGTTCGGATCATCAACAGACAGTCCATCGGATGACTTCGAAAAGACAATCCGGTTACCTGCTGGGTTAACGACCGGAAACTGGTGGTCAACACCGGCTTCAGCGGTCAGCGCGACCGGAACGGTCGTACCTGGCTGAGATGGATTGTTGACTGAACCAGCGGTGAGGCGGAACAGCTGATGGACACCGGATGCTGCACTGGCGCCAGCAAAGTAGATGAATTGCTCATCTTCTGTCACAAATGGCGTGCGTTGATCGATGGCTGGCGTTGGATATGCATCTACGACCTGCTCAGCGACATTGGCGCCATTTGGACCGCCGATTTGACGGCGTGTTTTGCCAGCTTGGTCTGATGGCACTTCCAATCGACGTTTAGTAACGTCCGATGGGAGGAAGCGAGCATCGCCCAACCCCGGAAACTTTGTCTGTGGCACAGCAAACGCACCCGTCGACTTTTGAGTACGCTGCGCACTCGCATGTGTCGACAGTGCGACCACTGCGGCCACGAAGACCGATATCGCGGCACCTTGCCGCGGTGTTCGTTCGAACTTCAACGTGGGGTCAACCTCCTCGATCTGCATTCCATCCAGTAATCCAACAACAACGATAACCAACCAGCTTAGATTCTGACCAAAAGTTACCGAATCCTGTAGGGCTCCCTACTGAAGGCAGAATGCATTTCACATCCTGTTCCGTACAACCTGCTTCACTGACTTTGTGTGTCGGCTATACGAATGCCAATGAACACGGACAATAGTCCAGCGTACGGGCGATTATACGGGTCAGCGTTTGAGGGTGTCAAGCAATAATGCGGTGGGGTTGAGGTCAATGTGAGATAAGAGTTGGATGTCTTTGCTCACTGCATGACCACTCGGGTGGCTTATCTGAGCGGACACATCGCATACCTGGCTGAAATTCGGAGACAAGTGGACCGAATCTGGCCAAACGAAGCAGCGTCCCCTCTTAACACAGGATGATTTTTTCCGCGAGTTATTTTAGAAATGGCACGGAATTCCTGTGACAGAGGCGCCAGACTTAGTCAATGAAGAACGTGAGTCCTCATCGCCCAGCGTTGGATTTAGTGCCCGCGCTCGATGAACTGATAGACACGTCGGAATATAGTGTCAAACTGATGGGACAGAGCCGCTTCCTGATCGCCATCGAAGTCTGTCTTGACGACATCCCTGAATGGACGCTCAGGTTCGCCGATGCGATACGTTTCGATAAAGGGTGGAAGCTTCATTGAAGCGCCTGACGTTTCATCGGTGACGGTTATGTTTGCCTCGAACCAGTGTTTTCTCGCCAGGGCTGTTGGATCCTGGGCAACGGCAACAATGTATGTCGTTGATGTGTCAACTGTGGTGTACCGGCGTCGCGTCACGTTCATATGGTTGTAATTCTAGCATGCAACTGGAGACGCAGGCAATTTGGATGCATTGACACTTGACATGCATCGGATTTATAATCGCCACAATGAGAACCCTTTATGTGGCCGCATTTCTTGCGCTGACATCAACGTCTGTCCTTGCGCAACAAGGTCAGAGCGGTTTACGGATTCGACTGGGAGCACTACAACCATCATCTGCAGCTACGAAGACTGTAGCGAATCAACAGCCTGGCGTCATGGTTGATTTTTTGAGTAGTAAGTCAGCGGATGGTTCTACGATCACGGTTGGCTACTTTCAGGGTGGTTCCGGAGCTGACATGGTCAGGACAGTCCCCGTGATGTTTTCAAAGGTGTCTGATTCAACATCTGCGGTACCTGGACTTGGCGGGTTGTATACTGGCACGGGTATAGGTGCCTATCTGTTTGACACACCTGGGTCAAATATGAAAACACTGTGGGGCGGGTACGCGATGGTTGGACTGAAGCTGCCAGGTGGCATCTTTGCCGAGACGCAGTACCACTACACGAGCCGGTCCGTAAATGGGTACTCGCCAAATGGCGTGGCGCTCATGATTGGTCGGAAGTTTTAACACACTTCCCGCGACCAACGCGGGTCATGGTTCTATAGGAGAATGGACTCTATGAAGCATTTGTTGATTGCTGCAGGACTCGTTGGAGCCGTCGCTTTGACGACCACTGCAAACGCACAGGTCTCTGATTTGGCCCAAAAAGTCGGATCCTCATCGTTCAAGATTGGTTCCTACAATCCTGATAAGCCCGTTGTACGTAATGGTGCCGGCAAGAACATCTTCAACTTTGAATATGAAACGACGATTCAAAGCGTTCCAGAGCGCAATGAAATCAGCACGCTTAGTGTTGGATTGATCGAGCGCGGTGATATGCGAATCATTCCAATCACGCTCAGCCAGATCACTCGTGACAACAAGCGCACTTCCGGTTATGACTGGTTCAGTGGCTACGGTGTTGGCCTCTATGCAATCCGCATCGACAATGCAAATACATCGGGCAACACGAAAGTGATGCCAGGAATGCACGTCACTGTTGGTGTGAACCTGACCAGCCGTTCCTTTGTAGAAGCGCGTTACCACTTTGCAGGTCACTACGAAACCATCAACCCATCTGGATTGAACATCTCGTACGGCACCCGCTTCTAATCCCAGACTTCCTCTAAACATAAACCCCTCGCTGTCATCAGTGAGGGGTTTTTCTTATGTATCCGTGTCAGTCAACTACCGATTCCGGGAACCAACATTCATCGTTGCCAGACGTCTAACGTAAGCTATCAGATCATCGATAGGCCACGCAGCGCCATCGTGTAATGCGGATACCAACGTGAATAATGTCAGCGATACGGGTCCGCTGTCGTTTAGTAAAAAGAGACAGAGACCAACGACTGTCAGAAGATCCGGTTTGGGGCTGTTTCGTTTCAGCCGCATTAGCCACCACACGATACTGATGAGCGAGCTCAATCCCCATAGCGATGTCGTCATAAGGCGGATGTGGGCTGCAGCCTTGCTCACAACCAAGTCAACAAGACCTGTTCCAGCGCTGGCTACGAGGCGCCCTATATGGGATTGCATTGATGACGGCGCTAGGAAGGCATCCCAAGTAACCACTGCCATCACAGCTGAGAATGCGCCAAGGGCAATCAAAATCGCGGACTTGCCACCACGTAAGGCCAAATGAACTACAATCGCGATAAGAACGGCGATCATATCGCCGCCATTTGCACCAAGTCCCGGATGCCCTACCAGCACCGCTACGGCTCCGAGAACAAGGACTCGATAGGACGGTTTGCTGAGTTGAACGCCTAAAGCAGTACCGAATAGCAACGCTGAAAGCTCATTCCCAACGCCGTAATACCGCGCTCCGACGATCGGATTGGCACCCAAGCCAGCGAATGAGCCAAGGTAGCCACCTGCAATCACATCCGCAAGGAGACACCCGAAAAGCATGTTGAGCTCACTGTTCGCAGGGCAGCTCCACACCACGATGCTAAACACCAAACCGATAACACCGGCCAGCAGTATGCCTCGGAAGTCAGGCACGGCAGCTAGAGCAAAAACGGATGACGCAGCAGTGATCATCACAAAGATGACACACGTAATCAAAAGGCGGGCGAGGATGAACCTCCCAAGCAGGATCAGAATTAGGCCTGCAAGAGCGCCATATTTCAAAAGAGTTTGTACAACGAATAGTGCATCGGAATACTCGATGTCGGCTGCAACCTGGTCAGCGCTTCGAGCCAGGTGCCCGGTGATTTGGCGAACTTGGGATGACTTTTTAGTCACGGGAGCAAGCACCAGAGTATCCAGGTCATTCGATGCGAGCAGGTGGTCGCGGCGTGTGTTGGGTGATGTGAGATTTAGAGGCAGCTCACCGAGTGTGATTTGACCTGCCACCAAACCGTGCTTCCTTGGGGAGGTCATTGGTATGACGATGTTCATCCCCTTAGACAGTGATGATTCAGATGGATCTGAGGCGGCTTCATCCGGCCAGCTTTGTACTGATGCCACAATGACATCCGCATCCTCTGGTCCAGCGGCATCGCCACTTTGCCCCAGCCATTCACACGCGACGTTGTCATCGCAGCGCACGCTTCCACCGGATTGCAGAGTAGATGCCAGCTTGGATTTGATGCTCGTAAGCCCACGTCTCCACGCATTTGCCGACATCAGGAAGACGCCATCTTCCTCCAGACGTACAGGACGGTCGCGGGTGGTCTCACTAACCAGTGTCAGAACGACATGGGTTGGAACGGGTATCGCTGTGCCTATACTGGGCAAGTTGTACTGCCGGATATGAAATCCGGCGGCGAGACAGAGCATTAGTGCAACGAGAGAGACTATCCACTTGGCCTTCATTTAGCGACCGAGAACTCTGCCGTATAAGGCATTTGTCTGGATAAGCATGCCATCTATGGAAAACTTGCCTGTGACGTAGGCGCGGCGTTTCTCTTCAGCCGTGGAGTTTCCCCGACCAATGCTGAGCTGTTGGTTGATTGCCGATGCCAGTGCTGTGACATCACCTGCGTGTACACATGTCCCGAGGCCATCATTTGTGATGACTTCCGGGAGTCCACCGACATCGGTTGCAACGACGGGACATCCCGCCGAAAGCGCCTCTATAGCCGACAAGCCCAGGCCCTCGGTCAGGGATGGAACCGCTACGACATCCGCTGCGCAGTACCACAGCCAGGGATCACTAACATGTCCAACGAGCTGAAGCGCATTGTATTTTGAGAGGGTTTGCCGCTCAGGTCCATCCCCGACGATGAAAACGCTAGCGGAAATTTCGTTTGCTGCAGCGGCGAGAAAGTTAAGACCTTTCTCTGGTGCTAGACGGGCGACGCTCAAGACGATGGTCGTATTTGGATCTAAACCAAGTGCTTTGCGGGCATCCCCCTTCGACACAACCTCATCCCTTACCATCACGCCATTGTAAATCCGCTGCGCCGATAAGCCGCCAAGCACAGCAGCCGATGCAAGAATCGCGTCCGAGACGGCAATTAAATGCACACGCCTACAAAGCTGGTTTAAAACCAGTGACTGCAACCTGGATGCCTTGAAGATGTTATGCAATGTCAAGACGACAGGGAGC
>CAIYBQ010000598.1 GCA_903924445.1 uncultured Armatimonadota bacterium
CGGTACATGCTTGTGATACCGCAGACGTATGTATGGCCAGTGGTAGGGGTTTGTGGAGTTCTGTTTGTCCTTGCCGCATTGCTGTGCGTTGGTGATGCGCTGAAGCTGCGGGGCTGGCTGGTGAGTGGAATCGCAGTTCCTGTCCTCGCTGCCGGGATGTACTTTGGGGTGAAAGCGATCATTCCGTTTTTGGTGTTGCCTGGGGGCAGACCGCCGTGGGGGATGCCTTATTCTGCGATGTGGGTTGCGGCAGGTGTGCTCCTCTGTGTCTTCTCACTCGCTCTCGCTGCGTTCCGCTGGCTATCCACAACGCCGGTTGGACGATCTGGAACCCTTGGTATTACGTTCTATTGGTTATTGATGTGCATCGCGTCGGCCATTTACATGCCCGGTGCAGCCTACATAACGGTGATTCCAGTCATCACGCTTGTTCTTGCTGTTTTGCTTTGGCGGATTCCGCTCCTCGCGGGATTTTTCATGTGTGTGGTTTCGGTTGTGTGGATGTCTTTGCTGGTTGGGATGTATTTGTTGATGGGACCGAGACTCCTACCCGAGCTTAGCATTGTGACTGTGTTGCTGGCGGCA
Organism: uncultured Armatimonadota bacterium; assembly: GCA_903924445.1. GTDB lineage: Bacteria > Armatimonadota > Armatimonadia > Armatimonadales > Armatimonadaceae > CAIRTT01. The sequence continues at coordinate 586 of CAIYBQ010000598.1, forward strand.
ACACTTGCACCTCTAGCAAGGGCGTGTCGTGGCATGTTTGAAGGCATCGCGGGTATGGGGGCAATGGCGTGTGCCGTGGTCCTCTTTGCCTTTCCAAAGACCTTGCCAACGGGTGAGCAGACATCGGGTCTTGCGTACTGGTCAGATACCGATCTAGGCAAGGCGGTTTGGCTCTCCACGGATACGACAATAAAGGGCTTTGAGGGGAGCAAGGTATCGCTTAGCCCAACACGTCAGGATGGTCGTAAGTACGTTCCTGATTGGGGTTTTCAGGTTCTCGCGAGTAATACAGCGCCTATAGGTGCCGGTGAAATCGGTGATGTTGTCCGCAAGGACGATGTGTGGACGCTTGTTGTGCCGGATGGCTGCCGAGAGGTGTATTTGTCAACCGATGGCCCAATGGCCATTAATGTGAACGGTGTGGATGTGAATGATAGTGAATTTTGCCGTGTCATCGTTCCTGCTCGCCAGCGGATATATCTGCGCAAGGTAACCACCCGAGCGGTTTCGCTTCGTGTGCATTATGTCCATGATGGCTTGCCAGAGGAGGCAGGGACGCGCGGGGCTGGATGGCTTCCGGCACCTGTGAATGTGCGTGGTGGCATCGGCATCAAAACGGATGTCAGGATTTACACCTTTGGGATGTTACTAAACTAAGTAGTGTGGGATAGGCGTAAAAAAAACACCCCTGCAGCGCTAGCTGCAGGGGTGTTTCGTTTAGTTTCCCTTGCGGGATGCTTTATCGCGCTCGATTAGAGCATTCAGTTCCTTCTGAAATTCTGCCGGGTTCTTCTCCATCATTGATGTGTCCAAATCCGTCTTCATCCGGCCCTGCGCCGCGGTACGCCCAGCGGTACCGCGCCAGAAGAATATTCCGGCTCCAATTACCAGTGCGGCGATAATCGCAATCACGACAACGGGGTTGACTTCCTGCTTCATTGTCGTACCTATTGATTCATTGGAGGCATTATGAAGCGTACAAGCTCAAGGAACTTGGCTTGCTTGAACTTAGCATGTCCATCTGCATGAACAGCCAATGTAGCTCCAAGAGCCTCTTGACCCGTTCCGCCGAATGCGCGTGGGACAACAGTAGCGTCAGTTACACCAGCGTGCGCGCCGTAGGAGTTACAGAACGCGATGATGGACTCTGTTGGGCGGCCAACCGCTGCGGATGACTGTCCAGCGATGTAGTAATCCTGTGGGTTGCCCGTGTTGTAAGGCGCGCCAAGCAGTGGACCCAGAACGCGAACGAAGAGCTCAAGTGGTGTCATACGTGGGGAAACAGCAGCTCCGATTCCGCCGTAGCTGTAGCCGTAGGAGCCAAACGCATTCAGAGGACCGGCTGCATCAACTACAACCTTGTCTGCCTGAAGTGTTGGGCATGCGAACACACCGTAGTTCTTTACATATGGTTGAAGAGCAGCTTCCATGAAGAGGCCACGGAATCCGTTGAGGTTTGGAGGTCCTGCAGACATGCGCTCCGATATGCCGGTCGCATCGTTGTTGTTACGGCCGTCTTGCATCAACCAAGGGAAGACTTCGTCATAGTCCTGAACATACATCAATGTTCCAAGACCGATCTGCTTCAGGTTGCTAAGACAGGTCGTCTTACGGGCTTGCTCACGTGCACGGGCAAACACTGGGAAAAGGATGGCGGCCAAAATCGCAATGATGGCAATTACTACCAACAGTTCAATCAGAGTGAAGGCTGCCGGGGATTTACGAGTATTCAAATTAAACCTCCGAACATGCAACCGAGTTTAGGAATCTGGGATGCAAAATCTATATACACCGGATTACAACTATTTTCCTTTAAACGAGATAGTACACATCGATTATGTTCATGGTAGATAGAAGGAATGCAGGTGACGCAAGAAACCAAGTGGAAACGCGATCAAAGCGGAAAGTGGGCGCGTGTTGAGTCATCCGCAAAGCCCATCGTTGCGGCATCACCCCCTCCGCGTCGCCTTGATCCAGTCCCGACGGTAACGTTTCGTACCCGCACTGGGAAACCAATCACGAGCATTGCAGCAATGGCAAAGCTTGCTGTCGTCGCCAGTGCTAACACGATTGGTATCCATAGGGGGCCTGATTCCCGGCCACTGTTGGTTTCAGCATCATCAACGATTGCTGGACTAACGCTAACGCAGACCGGCATTCTGGCATCCTTGAAGGATGGTCATCTGTGCGAACATGACATCACTACAGGGAGAATCCGCCTCACATCGCCAGATCTTGGCGGTACACCGGCGGGTCCGGCGCTTGCTGCTCA
>CAIYBQ010000599.1 GCA_903924445.1 uncultured Armatimonadota bacterium
ATATCCGGACATTTGCTGGCAAAACCGTTGTCGTCAAGTACGGCGGCAATGCGATGATTGATGATGAGATTAAGGTCTCGGTGATGCGAGATTTGGTCTTGATGCGTATTGTTGGCATCAACCCGATCCTCGTACACGGAGGTGGTCCGGAAATCAACCAGCAGCTGAGCCGCGTCGGCATTGAATCAACATTTGTCGCAGGACGCCGCGTAACAGATGCCGCAACCATGGAAGTGGTTGAAATGGTGCTCAGTGGCAAGGCAAACAAAGCGATTGTCTCGATGCTTTGCCGCGAAGGGGCTCCAGCGGTTGGACTTTCGGGCAAGGATGCCAATCTCTTTATCGCTGAGCGGGACACCGACCACGGCGATATCGGCTTTGTGGGGAAAATCACCCAGGTGAACCCCGAAATCATCACCACACTTGTCGCCGCAGGGTATATCCCGGTCGTGTCCACCATTGCGGTCGGCACCGATGGCCAAGCCTATAACGTAAATGCCGACACCGCTGCGAGTGCGCTTGCGATAGCGCTTCAGGCCGAGAAGTTCATCTTGATGACCGATGTTCCAGGAGTGTTCAGTCGCTTCCCAGATCCAGATTCGCTGCTGAGCGAGCTGACGACATCGGAGGCGCGGGAGCTGATCGCAAGCGGCGTGGTTGGCGCTGGGATGATTCCAAAACTTGAGGCGTGTATTGCCGCTGTGGAGGATGGAGTTCCACGTGCCCACATTCTGGATGGCAGAGCGGCTCATTCTCTCCTTGTTGAGCTGTTCACCGCGCAGGGCGTTGGGACGATGGTTCGCTAGGACGAAGCTGTGCTACGTATCGAAATGGCGGATTTGTCGGACATCCCGATAATCGCAAGCCGTATCTACAGGACGACACGGTCTGCTTTTTATGAGTACGCATCGGATGTCCCGCCGCCTGGCGCGATGACCGATACTCCGCGGGATGTTGAAGAGGATTTGCGTACAGGATCGCAGGCGCTTCTTGCTGTGCTCGGGGATTCCGGGAGAGTCGCTGGCGTGGTTCGATGGCGGGTTACGAAGGGGCAGCTACACTTTCATCGCCTTGCGGTGATTCCGTCTGAAAGACGGAAAGGTGTCGCATCGGCGCTGCTAAAGGCACTCATTACTGAGGCTGATAGGCAACGCTGCACGAGTATCGCCTGCGATGTTCGCATCGGGGTGTCACGTAATGTGGCGCTCTACGAGAAGTTTGGGTTTGCGCATTCGGGCGAACGGATCATTGCGCGCGGCGGATTTACGGTTCGCCTTGGGGTGATGACCCTGCCGCTTAACATGGACACGACAGAGTTTGGAAAGGGTGAGTGAAATGACGACAGAAACCGTAATGGATTTGGATCACAAATATGCAATGACAACATACAAGCGCAATCCGCTTGAAGTTGTCCGTGCTGAAGGTGTGCGTCTCTATGATCCAACCGGCCGGGATGTCATTGACTTTCTCGCAGGCGTAGCAGTTTGCTCCGTAGGACACAGCCATCCACGGTACATCGCAGCACTCACAGAGCAGCTCCAACGCGTCGTGCATGTGTCTAACCTTGTCTACAACGCTCCTGCTGCAAAGCTCGCCGAACGCCTCTGTACCCTTGCTGGCATGGACCGGGTCTTCTTCACCAACTCAGGTGCGGAAGCCAATGAAGCCGCCATCAAGCTTGCCCGAAAACGGGGAACGGCGATTGCTGCTGGGAAGACGCAAATCGTAAGCGCTCTCGCAAGCTTCCACGGCAGAACGATTGCGACCGTGACGGCTGGGGGACAACCTAAGTACTCAGAACCCTTTGGCCCGCTTCCAGGAGGATCTGTCCACGTTCCATTCAATGACTGTGATGCACTTTCAGCCGCGGTCAATGAACACACTGCAGCGATCTTCCTCGAGCCCATCCAGGGCGAAGGCGGGATAAATGTCGCAGACGATGCCTATCTTGCACACGCTCGGGCTCTTGCCGATGCGCACAATGCGCTCCTGATTTTCGATGAGGTTCAAACGGGTGTTGGTAGGACGGGAACGCTTTGGGGCTGGCAGCATTGCGGCGTCAAGCCGGATGTGATGACACTGGCCAAAGGCCTCGGTGGCGGCTTCCCGGTTGGAGCCTGTCTTGCCGTTGGTGATGCTGCCCGCGTGTTTGTTCCTGGGGATCACGGCTCGACGTATGCCGGTAACCCGATGGCAGCCACGGCAGCCCTCGCAGTGCTTGACATCATTGGTGCAGAAGGTCTGCTCGCAAACGCACAGATTATAGGTGCGCTCCTGCAAGAGCGCATCGCGCACCTTGCGCTGGAGTTTCCGGAGTGGATTGGCGCAAGTCGTGGCCGGGGACTGATGATTGGTGTCAATGTTCCGAATGGTCATGCACGCGAAATTGTCGGAGCCGCGCTATCAAACGGACTCCTGATGAATGCAACCAGCGAAAATACACTGCGTATGGTTCCACCCCTTGTCCTGACCGAATCGGATGTCTGTGATGCGATGGACCGCCTGAAAGCTGCTCTTCAACAGCTGTCTGGGACATGCATTACGGCCATTCGTGGTGCGGTCAGCACGGCCATCTCTGTTGAGCCAGGCTTTCTCGCTGGGCGTGACCTCTTGGGAATCGATGACTTTTCATCTAGGGAATGCCATCAAATTCTTGCCCTTGCAAAGCGGGTCAAAGCTGGACAAATCAGCAACACTGCTACCGGCAAAGTGGGGGCGTTGCTTTTTGAAAAGCCATCACTTCGAACAAAGGTTTCGTTCCTTGGAGCGCTTGCCAAGCTTGGCGCATCTGGGATGTACCTCGGTAAGGATGAAGTTGGACTTGGAAAGCGGGAATCTGTCGAGGATGTTGGCCGTGTGCTGACCCGTATGGTGGATGTCCTTATCGTTCGAACATTCGACCCAGTCATTCTGAAGGGCCTTGCAGACAGCTGCACGATTCCGGTTATCAATGCACTCGATGATGCAGAGCATCCCTGCCAGGCGTTTGCGGACTTCTTAACCATGCAAGAGCACCTCGGCGACATCGCGGGGAAGACACTGACCTACATCGGGGATGGCAACAACGTGGCGGCATCCCTGATGCTCCTCGCACCCAAGCTTGGCGTGCATTTCCGGATTGCATGTCCAGATGGCTATCTGCCTGATCCTCAAGTTTGGACCCGTGCTGGTGAGCTTGCTGCTGAGCATGGAACCAAAATGGAGCGCTTCAGCGTACCTAGTGAAGCAGCGGCTGGCGCGGATGCGATCTACACCGATGTCTGGACATCGATGGGGCAGGAAGAAGAACACGCGCGGCGGATGGCGGCTTTCGCTGGTTACACAGTGACTGCCCAGATTATGCATTTGGCTGCACCTGGGGCAATCGCCTTGCACTGCCTTCCGGCGCACCGTGGGGATGAGATTGCAGACGACGTGATGGAAGGGCCGTGGAGCCGTGTGTTTGCGCAGGCGGAAAATCGCTTGCATGCACAGCAGGCAATCCTTGCGGCAGTTCTTTAGGAGAGATTAATGCAAACGCGTAAGAACGATTTGATGCAGCTTGGTGTGATGTTGATTGCGGCCGCACTAGCCGTGTTCGCAGCGCTATGGCTTGGCAAAGTACTTTACGGTCTGGCAAATGTTGCACTGGTGATAGGCGTAATCCTAGTGGTTATCGGATTCTTCCGCAAACGCTAACCGCTGCTAGATATTTCGGTGGATGGGGGACCAGTCCTACCCATCCACCAGTTTCTTTGTAAAGGTGAGCAACAAGCCATCATCTACGGTGACCTGTTCGCCGTAACTTGGTGCTATACCATCTGCGAACAAACCCGCACCCGTCGGGATATAGCCACGTTTTACATACATTCGCTGGGCGGCGCCGTAGTCGGCAGTCAACCCCACAGCGATGCCAACGATGGAATTCACGGACCGTGCCTCCTCTTCGATTGCATCCATGAGTGCACTTCCGATTCCACGATTCCTGTAACATGGCAGCACGTTGAAGTCCGCAATTTCTGGTGCGCCTATCGCTAGGAATTCTCCGTGGTGCGATACAAACAGCAACGTCACGTAGCCCGCAAACACACCATCCACGCAGGCAACCAGCACCAGACGTTCGTTTTTCGCTTGTTCATCCAGGTAAGCCCAATATTGGGATGCCGGTTTGTTCCATCCAAGTACGGCAAACGCAGCCGCAATCTCTGGAATATCGGCATCGGTTAAACGGGCAATCGAAATCATACACGATTCTACCAACTGCGTTTCGTCCCACTCGTATCACGCTCATCGACCCGCCCAAGCGATACAATGCCCCCGGCATGACTAGCGGCAAGATACTTCTTTCGCTCCCCATCGGCGACAAGGTGGGACTCGCATTTTCTGGTGGTCTGGACACATCCGCAGCAATCGCGTGGATGCGTGACAAGGGCGCAATCCCGTTTGCTTATACGGCAAACCTCGGCCAACCGGATGAAAAAGACTACGACGACATCACGCGTCGGGCAATGGAATACGGAGCCGAGCAAGCGCGTCTTGTCGACTGCCGTGAACCCCTGGTTGCTGAAGGCCTTGCTGCGCTGATTTGTGGTGCATTCCATATCGAATCCGGTGGCAAGAAGTACTACAACACGACGCCAATCGGCCGTGCTGTGACCGGTACGGTTTTGGTGCAGGCGATGCGTGCAGATGGCGTTGAAGTTTGGGGAGATGGCTCCACTTACAAAGGCAACGACATCGAGCGTTTTTATCGCTACGGCCTCATGGCCAATCCTTCACTGCGCATTTACAAGCCTTGGCTGGATGAGACATTTGTCAATGAGCTTGGTGGTCGCAAGGAAATGTCTGAGTGGCTGACATCCCATGGCTATCCATACCGAGATAGCGCCGACAAAGCCTACTCGACGGACTCTAACATTTGGGGAGCGACGCACGAAGCCAAAGACCTAGAATTTCTCCAGAATGGTCTCAACATTGTTGAGCCGATCATGGGTGTGAAGTTCTGGGATGCATCCGTGGATGTCCCAGCCGAAACAGTTTCGATCACATTTGTTGAAGGCTTCCCAACGGAGATTAATGGCAAGACGTTTGCAAGTGCCGTTGACCTCGTGGAAGAGGCAAACCGGATCGGTGGCCGCCATGGCATCGGAACATGTGACCAGATTGAGAATCGTATTATCGAGGCGAAGAGCCGTGGAATCTACGAAGCACCCGGCATGGCTTTGCTCCACGCAGCATATGAGCGCCTAGTCGCGGCCATTCACAATGAGTCCACGATTGATAACTACCGAACGCTTGGACGAAAGCTCGGACGCCTGCTCTACGAAGGGCGCTGGTTTGACCCACAAGCACTGATGCTCCGCGACACCATCACAAAATGGATTGGCCGCGCGGTAACCGGAACGGTCGTACTTGAGCTGCGCCGCGGTGATGACTACTCCATTCTGGACACAACCGGCCCTGAGCTGACCTATCAGCCAGAGCGCCTCAGTATGGAAAAGGTCGAGGATGCACCATTTAGCCCGCTGGACCGTATTGGTCAGCTACAAATGCGAAACCTTGACATCGCAGATTCACGGCAAAAGTTAGCCGTATATTCCCAACTGGGGGCGTTGCCAGCCGATGGCATCCGGGCACTGCTCGGTGATCAGGAAAGTGGACAGTCATGAGTGCAAATAAGTCAGGTGGAACAGCCCCGGAAGTAAGAGTCGGTCTGCGCGTTGAAGATGAGACGCTTACCTTCTTTGGAACCGATGAAGTCAATTTTAAGATTGGTCAAGGCTGGACCGTTGTTGCTATCAACCCAGGCGATGCCTACGTTGATCAATATGAAGAGGGCGGCGAGGTCTACGAGACGTTGGCTGGAGCTGACTTGGTGGTTGTGCTAAAGGCACCAACGCATCTAAACGGAGCCGCAATCTAATGGCACTCTGGGGTGGAAGGTTCGACACACCAACAGATGCACTGGTCTGGCAGTTCAATCAATCGTTGCCATTTGACCGCAAAATGTGGCGCGAAGACATCACAGGCTCGATTGCACATGCTCGGATGCTCGGTGTTCAGGGAATCATTCCTGCCGCCGATGCCGACGCGCTGGTTGCTGGACTTGTTACCCTGCGTGATGACATTGATGCTGGAACAGCAGAGCTTCCTCCGGATGCCGAAGATATCCACTCAGCGGTAGAACAGCTGCTGCGTGAACGCCTTGGACCGGCAGTCGCTGGAAAACTCCATACGGGCCGCAGCCGCAATGACCAAGTTGCTACTGATATTCGCTTGTGGCTTCGTGGTCGCTGCGACACACTGAAACTGGCACTGCATGGACTTCGCAAGCAGCTGGTCGAACTGGCGGATGCCAACCCGGATGCCATCCTTCCTGGACGGACCCACCATCAGCACGCACAGCCCGTCTATCTGGCACACCACCTGTTGGCGTACTTCTGGATGCTTGGCCGTGATGAATCGCGCATCGTGGATGCGCGTATCAGAATGAACCTTCTTCCCCTTGGTGCTGGTGCTCTCGCTGGGACACCGTATCCGTTGAACCGTCATATGGTCGCGGCGGAGCTGGGCTTCGATGGCGTCTTCGAGAATTCACTGGATGCCGTTGGGGACCGTGACTTTGCAATCGAAGTCACCGCAGCCTGCAGCATCACGATGATGCACCTGTCGCGCTTTGCTGAAGAGATCGTCCTCTGGATGTCCCCTGAATTTGGGTTTATAGAGCTCTCGGATGCGGTGACAACGGGCTCGAGCATCATGCCGCAGAAGAAGAACCCTGATGTTGCAGAGCTGATTCGTGGAAAGAGTGGGCGGGTCTACGGAGACCTCGTTACGCTTCTCACGCTGATGAAGGGCCTTGTGCTCGCTTACAACAAAGACCTACAGGAAGATAAAGAGCCTCTGTTCGACGCGGTAGAAACGACAGAGCTCTGTGTTACTCTCATGCAGCGTATGTTGTCGGATGCAAAGTTCAAGAAGGACAGAATGCTTGCATCCATGCATGGCGATTTTTCGACTGCAACGGATTTGGCGGATGCTCTTGCCGTTGATGGTGTCCCATTCCGCGAAGCGCATGAGATTGTGGGCCGGGTCGTCCGCGGCAGCATCGAGGCTGGAGTCGGCTTGGAAGATCTGACCTTGGCTGATTTGCAACAATATGATGTTCGCTTTACTGCGCGTGCACTCGATGCGATTACGCCCACGGCAAGTGCCAACGCGCGGACATCTTATGGTGGAACCGCACGCACAAGCATAGATCATCAGCTCGTCCAAGCACGGATTGCATTGGGTCTCTAAGCGGGAACAGCCAAGCAGTTAATGCACGTAGACAGGTTCAGTGCTACAAAAACCTGCTACCCGTGGTAGCATCGTCAGTTGGGATATCTAGTATGCAGAACATAAAAGTCCGCTGGTGGAACTCATTCAATATTCTTGGCATCCTCATGCTGGGGCTTGGGATTTGTGGATTTGTATTCAAAGGCAAGTTTGTGTTCGATCCGGGCCGACCAGCGCTAGGCTATGAGTCAGCGTTGTACGTGGTCACCGGGGGCTTGATGTTCATCAATGCGTGGTTGACACCAACACCGGTGCTTCCAGACAAAGCAAAAGTGCAGAGTAAAGCAGTCGTGTCGACGCAAGAATCTGCTGAAGGAAAGAATGGATAATGGCTAAGGAAGTCTCTATCGAAGAGGGCGTCGTAAAGGTCGTCCGCTGCTCAGTTACTAATGAACCGATGCAGAATGTCCCGGGTTGGTACTCGGAGGTCAAAGTCCGTTTTGTATCAGACAAGGGCCGAAAGACCACGGATGTCCACGCGGATGTCCTGCCTCCAGATGAGCCAGTCGTCAAGCCTGTCGATGAAGAAGAAGGTGATATCAGCCTTGATGAGCTTCAGG
>CAIYBQ010000600.1 GCA_903924445.1 uncultured Armatimonadota bacterium
CATCACATTGCCAAATCTCAACCAGCGCACCGCGAACCGGCTCGCCACGCGCATCCAGAACACGACCCGAAAGGTAGGTGACTTCACCCACCGCGGATGTAAGGGCATCGTTCAGCACAATCAGGTCATTGTCCGTATCGAGTGGGAGCTTATCCGGATAAAACGGCCCTTCGGTTTGCGCTGGTGTCAGGACCGGAGGCTTAGCAAGATACTCAGCAAACGCACCATTTGCCGACAATGCGCTGGCACCACCGAGCGCGAGCTGCATCAGCTGCCGGCGGGAAAAGCGGGGGATGAATATTTCCATTTTGGTGGTCGTTTCTGAGTTGTGAATGTAATCAACTGTAGCAGACCCAGCGGAATGTTGCGAAACGCGATACCGACAAACGGTGCATCGAGTCAAATCTGTTCAGGCGTGATTATCGCTGATGTTCAAAATCGCGCCAATGCCAGCCCCTGTCCCGGCCCCGAACAGCACGCCCCAAGTCAGCATCCCAACGGGACCTCCGATTCTCGCATTTAAGAATCCACCCGCAAAATAGCCAAGCAAATTGCAGACAGCAAGCATCAAACCAGCTGTACCTAATGGCTTCCTGACATACCCGCGCAACACCAAAACACCCGCCAGCGCGATTGAACCGGCGGTGCAGCCCACCAGCTCCCCCAGCGTGTTTGGCGACAAAAACCAGCCAGCACACCAAAGCGCACAATAGGACAAAAACGCGGTGTTAAACCAAACAGGGAACATCCTGCGGTTTGGGCTCATCCGGACAAGCGGCAGGAATGCCAGCGGTGATACGACTAGAAAAAGCACCGTCCAAACAACATATGCGCCCGCGATTGTGAGGTTTTGGTACATCCAGCGCTCACCAAATGCCACCGTTGAAAACACAAGTGTGCTCACCAATGCAAATCCAAGCGCACCACGAATGGATCCAAGGGGAACGAAACCGAACTTCATTTGCAATGTTCTCTCTTCTTAACGGTAATGATGAGGACAACGTGAATGACACCATCCTAACAGCACGCATACCATCGGGCATGTCTGTACAAATCATCCAAACACCCCATGGCTTCAGCCTCATCGCAACCCGTGGCTTTACGCCCGGCGAACACGTGCTGGACCTCAAAGGCATCCCCAAATCCACCAAAGACCGCTACTCAATCCAGATCTCTTTGGATGAGCACTTGCACCCATTCGATGCACATCAAGGCAGCCCGGATACCTGCAAAACCCCTTGGATATACACAAACCACTCCTGTAACCCAAATGTTGTGATCCGCGGGCTTTCCTACATCGCGCTACGTGAAATCCAACCGGACGAATCAATCACCTTTGACTACGAAACCACTGAGCTAGAGATGGCTGAGCCATTCACCTGCGCCTGTCAAGCCGAAACGTGCCGGGGGCTGATTCGCGGTTTTCGCCACCTGAGCAAACTACAGCGTAACGCCCTTGCCGAGCAGACAGCTTCGTACCTTCTCAACATCTCTGAGTAACCGAAAAACTCCTAAACCGCGGGCGCGACCAACCGGAATCCGATCGTTCCGCTGTTGTACGTCGGCGGCATCACGTGGCGTGTATGGACCTGAAAACAGCGCTCAAAATTGTCTGCAAAGCAGCCCCCGCGCACCTGTTTATACTGCCCCGTCGTTGGTCCCACAGGGTCGCTGACGGGTTGATCGGTAAAGAAATCAGCCCAATCAGAGCACCATTCCCACGTATTGCCCACCAAATCCTTGACACCCTGCGCCGTCACAAAATTGCGCTCTGCACGTGTCACCGCTGCTGTACCGCCAGCATCCCAGCCTTCCACACGGGAACACCAAAGCGCTTCGACATCAAAGCTGTCTCCCCACGGATACAGCTTGCCCTGACCCGCACCGCGTGCGGCGAACTCCCACTGGGCTTCGGTTGGAAGGTGTAAAGCAATCCCCGTACGTGCCGATGCCCAGGCACAAAAGCCACCCGTGCCATCATCGCCAGCGATTTCAGCCCAGCTCGGACCGACAACCGGATGGTCATCCACCCAGCCCCAGGTTGGGGTATCCGGCATTTGCTTACCGGTTGCATCACAGTAATCCCGCCACATCCCGACCGTCACCGGCGTCTCGCCCATCCGAAAAGCACTCAGCGTCACCGCGTGGACAGGCGTGGCCAGATACGAGAGGGAGTCGCCGCCCATTTGAAATGTCCCGGCGGGGATCGACCGCAGGCGTGTGACATAGGTTTCCAGGGTCAACCGCGATGTCGGAGCTTTCCCACCCCCGCAGCCCGCAAGCGTCGCCGCCAGCGTGACGGACAGCGTGGATTGAAGAAACTGACGCCGGGTGAACAACGTTTCAGGTGACAAAGCAATAGATGTATCAGCAACGGTTTTCATAGATGTTCCATCAGTCTATCGGTCTGAATTACACACCTTCCAGAGAGAAACACCACTACGGAGATCCGGGTCAACCGCTCGGTCCCAAGGATAGAATCTCTGACAAAATGCGCGCACCTTTCGAAAAACCGAACATCGTTTTTATCCTCGCGGATGACCTTGGCTACGCAGACACCGGCTATACAGGACAGCGGGATATCCGGACACCAAACCTGGATGCGATGGCGCGCGATGGCATCCAGTTCACCCGTGCCTACACAGGCGCCCCCGTTTGCGCACCAAGCCGCTGCACACTCCTCACCGGAAAACACACCGGCCACGCCCGTATCCGCGGGAATGGTGTCTACCAGCTGCGCGAGTCCCCAGATGACATTTGCATCGGAGATGTCCTAAAGGCCGCCGGGTACACGACAGCTCTTATTGGCAAGAGTGGCCTCTCGGGCAATATCGATGATGGTGGCCATCCAAACCGCAAAGGCTTTGACCACTTTGTCGGCTTTGTAAGCCATGCGGCCGCGCATCGGCACTACCCGGTGACGATGTACAAAAACGGCAAGACCCTCCCGATGCCGGGAAACCAGGGTAAGGATGGCGCAACCTATGACAACACGGTTTTCCTCAAGGAATCACTGAACTTCATCCGTGAAAATGCAGCAAAGCCATTTTTTCTCCATATCGCTCCAACCATTCCGCATGCGGACCTTGCCGCGCCTGAGCAGTTCATCAATATGTACCGCGGCAAATTCACCGAGGAACAGTCTCCAGGGGGAGCCTATCGGAAGACTGCTGAGCCAAAGGCAACCTATGCCGCGATGGTCACGTACCTCGACCATATGGTTGGGGAGGTTTTGGCGACGATTCGGGATGCGGGAATTGACCGTAACACTCTGGTCGTGTTTGCGAGTGACAATGGAGCGATGCAGGAGGGGGGCTACCTCCGAAAGTGGTTCCAGTCGAGCGGCGTGCTGAGAGGTGGCAAGCGTGACATTTATGATGGAGGAATCCGCACGGCCCAACTTGCTTGGTGGCCGGGGGCAATTCCAGAAGGAAGCAAAACAGAAATCTCAACCGCCTTTTGGGACTTCCTCCCGACAGTGTGTGACCTTGCGGGCGCGAAGGCACCCGCCGGGCTTGATGGCATCAGCTACGCACCAACACTCCATAAGCGGTACGGCAGGCAGGCCATACACGATGTCCTTTATTGGGAGTTTCATGAGATGGGTGGGCGGCGCGGCGTCCTCTTGGATGGTCGCTGGAAAGCAATCCAATACGGCGTAAATGCGGCCAAGCAGGGTGATGTGGAGGTGTACGACACGCGGGTGGATCCATCCGAGAAGCGTGACATTGCGCGGGAGCGCCCTGACTTAGTCGATGCAGCAAAGCGGGCATTTACCGCGGAGCGTGTTGCGGATCCAGAGTATCCGTTCAAGGGATAGTCTCCTGATGGCACACCGATGACGTTGCATCAACGGAATAGTGATATTGTTTTAGTAACAGAGCGTCCCAACTCAATGCTGTCTTGGAGGCGCAGGCCCTGTGCAGCAGACATATTCAGTAGATGGTAAACGCATATTTCATGGATGCTGGTGCGGCGGAACATCATTTGTAGATAATGTTCTTGGACGCTATAAATCCTGCTCCGTAGTTCGGTGCGTACAGTGTGGCCAGCTACGAACATTTCCCGAGCCCAGTCCAGAATCTCTGGAAGTAATCTACTCACCAGCGACCGAAAAGTACTCAGAGACCGGCTTTAATGCTGAACGGGATGCAATCTTCACCGGCTTTGGCGGGGATGTTGTGCGGAACCTGACTCCTTTC
>CAIYBQ010000601.1 GCA_903924445.1 uncultured Armatimonadota bacterium
GGTGTGAAGTTTCAAAACGGTAAGCCGATTGTCGCTGGTGATTACGCCTACGCGATTTCTCGGTCACTTGATCCAAAGCTGGCATCGCCGGTAGCGATGAATTATCTCGATGACATTGTCGGGGCCAAAGAATATGCCGCCGGTAAGGCCACTGCGCTTGCCGGTGTGAAGGTCATCGATGACACTCACATCGCTATTACGATCACAGCACCACGCAGCTACTTCCTTGGGAAACTAACATTCCCTACGGCGTATGCACTCGACAAGACTGAAGTTGAGAAGGGCGAAAAAATCGAGGGCGCGTTTACGATTACGGCAACCAATGTTGTTGGTAGCGGCCCGTACAAGCTCGGCAGCTATGTTCGCCAAGGTAAGGTCACTCTAGATGCGAACGCCGATTACTGGGCAGGCGCTCCAAAGCTGAAGAAGATTGAGCGACCGATCATTCTCGATGCCAAGACGGCACGTAACCGCTATGATGCTGGCCAGCTCGACATCGTAACCCTTGAGAAGGGTGATTACGAGCGTGACAAGGCGGATGCCAAGGTCTCCGGCGAGATTCAGACATTTGGGCGTGCAGCCACGTTCTACCTCGGACTGAACCAGACACACTATGCACCATTCAAGGACAAGCGGGTCCGTCAGGCAGTTGCACACGCCGTGGACAAGGATGCCATCATCAAGACAGTCCTCCTTGGCATCAACAAGCGTGCTGAAGGTGTACTTCCAGAAGGGCTTCCTGGCTATGATGCAAACTTCAAGGGGCTGCCGTTTGACCCTGCAAAGGCATCCGAGCTGCTGACGGCGGCGGGCTATCCCGGAGGCAAAGGCCTTCCTCCGCTCGTGTTAAGTTTCCGTGAGAAGCAAACCGACCTTGCAAAGGCTGCCGAAGTCATGAAGGAACAGCTCAGCAAAGTTGGAATCCCGGTGACACTTCGTGAGATGGAGTGGGGGACATTCCTCAAAGCCACCGACAACAAGGAAATCGACCTCTTCCACATGCGCTGGAGTGCCGACTACCTCGATCCGCAGAACTTCCTTAGCCTTTTGTTGACATCAGGTTCACCGGAAAACCGCACGGGCTATACGAATAAAGAGTATGACGCGATGTGTGCTGCTGCTGACAGTGAGCGGGATGCGACGAAGCGGATGGCGTTGTACGCCAAGGCAGAACGCTTTGTGGTGGATGATGCACCCTGGGTTCCAATCTACTTCCAGAAGGACCTTGAGCTCGTAAAGCCATGGGTAAAGGGAATCAAGGATTCTCTGATGGGCCACTTGCCGCATAAGACGACATCGGTCGAATAGGCTTCTCTGATGCTTCGCTATGTGCTGACGCGCCTGGGACTCGCTGTGCCGACTCTGCTGGCGATTTCTTTCCTTGTGTTTTTCGCGGCTTATCTTTCGCCTGCTGACCCCGTCGATATCATCCTTGGGCAGCGCGCAGCACCTGAAGCGAAAGCGCGTGTCCGCCACGAATGGGGTCTCGATCGTCCGCCGCTGGAGCGCTACGGTAAGTATGTGGTTGCCGTTGTGACAAAGGGTGACTTTGGGCGGAGCTACCAAACGAAGGAACCTGTGACGGAGTTCATCGCGCGCGGGTTTCCAAACACGGCCATTCTTGCAGTGTCCGCGCTAGGGATTGCTCTCCTTACGGGAATCCCACTGGGCGTCGTTGCAGCAATCAAGCACAACTCTTGGATTGACCGCTTTGCGATGGCATTTGCCCTCCTCGGCGTCGCGACGCCAAGCTTTGTCCTGGCTCCTGTGCTGACACTTGTGCTCGCAGTGCGGATGGGCTGGTTACCTGTGGGGGGATTCTCTCTGCAAGAGGGCATCGTTGACCCAGCGACATTCATCCTGCCAACCGTCGTGCTCGCCGCACGGTCAAGTGCGTTGATTGCACGTCTCACACGCTCGGCGATGCTGGATGTCCTTAGCCAGGACTTTATACGCACCGCACGGGCGAAGGGTGTACGGCCGCTTGGTGTTCTCTTCAAGCATGCCTTGCGCAATGCGCTCTCACCCATTTTGACGGTCGCTGGAACAACCTTTGGATACCTGCTTAGCGGGTCATTCGTGGTTGAGACCTTCTTTACGATTCCGGGAATCGGCAACCAGAGCATCACGGCGATCACCGCTCGCGATTACCCGGTCATCCAAGGTCTCGCACTACTGCTTGCTGGAATCTTCGTCGGCGTAAATCTGATGGTGGATATCCTCCAGGGCTTTGTCGATCCACGCGCCCGGGTATCGGACCAGAAGGCGATTTGAGATGACTCCACGGGAAACATGGCAGCGTATCGCTGCAAACAAAATCGCTCTCGCAAGTATCATCTTTTTGGCACTGCTAATCCTCGCTGCAGCGTTCGTCCCGATGTTGCTTCCATTTGGCTACGAGCAGCAGCTGCCAGATTCCCGCTTGCTACCGCCCGGCGGCAAACACATCCTCGGCACGGATGACCTCGGACGCGACATCCTGACCCGTGTGCTCGTTGGTGCCCGCATTTCCCTGATGGTCGCCGTGAGCGTCGAGTGCGTCGTTGTCTTCCTTGGCCTAACGGTGGGCCTGATTGCCGGTTACCGTGGTGGATGGATTGACAGCCTTTTAATGCGTGTCACGGATGTCCTCCTTGCATTCCCAGATGTCCTCCTAGCGATTTTGTTGCTTGGCACGCTTGGAGCCACCAGCTCGCGTCCAGAGACATCGGCGATGCTCGTTGTTATCAGTCTTGGCGTAACCGGCTGGCCGCCTCTAGCACGTCTGGTGCGCGGACAGGTTGTCGCGCTTCGGCAGCGTGAATTTGTGGATGCTGCACGCAGTATTGGCTCGGGGCATGGCCGGATTCTCCTGCATCACATCTTGCCGAACTTGGTGTCGCCTATCATCGTTGCTGTCACCGTAGATGCTGCAGGCGTCATCTTGGCCGAGGCCACTCTTTCCTATCTTGGAATTGGTGTGCAGCGACCAATGCCTAGCTGGGGACGAATGATAAACGATGCGCTTGACTATTACAAGTCAGAGCCGCGTTTGGTGATTGTTCCGGCAACAATGTTGAGCCTGACGGTCATCGCGCTCAACTTCCTTGGGGATGGGCTTCGGGATGCCTTAGATCCGCGCAAAACCCGTCGCTAGGTAGCATGGCTTTCTGTGCCTCTGGACAGATGTCCAACATCGCGATCACTAACGTTACGTTCCAATCGCGCTGACGGTGGATTCTCGCCTCTTCAATCACTGATTCGGTACGGCAAGAACATTCACTGCCACTGGGTTGTCATCAGTCTGAAAGAGACAAGAAGTGCGAACTCACGTCACTATGACACCTCTCATTCCGAGGTGTTAGCTATCTCAGTTCGTGATGCTGGTGTCGTAGCCGTTATCTGTCAGGGAACGCTGAAGTGCCTCGGCGCTTTTACGATCCTTGAACGCTCCGGTCTGGACAACAAAACCGCCTGCCAGTGGTAAGATCGTCGCCGAAAAGCCTTTATCCTTGAGCTCCGTAACCAGGGCATTTGCATCGTTTCTGGATGGCTTTATGGCATTGATGCGAACCCGGAACAAGGCCACTGATTCATCGATCGGTGGAGGCGTAACGTCAGGCTTGGCCCCAGTTTTTGGCTGGGTCACTGTTGGGGATGGTTTCTGCGCACGGATAGGCTTCGAAGCTTTATCGGCATCCTGTATTACGGTTGTCGCCGGCGGATCCACGGGAGGTGCATCAGTATCTGCATCAGGAGAATCCGTCTTCTTCGTTGTGTCGACTTTGATATCTAGCTCTTCTGGGGATGTCGATGACGTATCCGGCTCGGAAGCGACAGGTTCATCGGGTGATTTTGACGTTGCGGCCTTTTCAGCCGTGATGTCTTCGATCACCAGCTTAGGCACACTTGGTTCCGCGATGGGCTCGGGGGCGGGGGCAGGCTCGATGTTTGGTGTTGGGATGGCTGTGGCCTGCTTTGTGCCAAAAGCTGGTTTTGTCGGCAGTACCGTGTAACCGATGGCAAAGCATCCACCGACGATGATCAATAATCCCGTACCGTAAATCCAAACATTGCGGTCTACACTCATAGAAATGTCCAACCTTCCCCGAAGCGACAGGTATATGCATTCTAACCGGATTCACGTCGATGGAACAATCTGCCAACA
>CAIYBQ010000602.1 GCA_903924445.1 uncultured Armatimonadota bacterium
ACTAAATGTCGCGGTTGAACCGGGAGATTTGATTTACATCCCGAGTAAGCGCGGCGGCGGTGGTTTCAATGTCCAGAATCTCTTCATGGCCTTGCAGGCGGCGACCTTCCTCGGCTTGCGTGTTCGCTAGGGATGTCCTAGGTACGGTCGGGACCACGTGTCGTTTCGTCCGGTGTGGCACCTAGTCGCGGTTCAGGAAGTTGTTAGACCTTGCCAAAGATTGATTTAATCGCCCTCCGACGGGATGCACGTGAACATGCATCGCAAAATAAGTACTACCGGCAGTACATCAAGGAAGCGTTACCGCTCTCCAATGATGATCTTGATGCAGAAGTCGCAGCGCTTGCAGATTTAGCCTTTGAGAAAATCGATTGTCTGGACTGTGGCAACTGTTGTCGGCGTAAAGAAATCGCAGTCACTACAAAGGACATTCGCCGGATTGCACGCGGATTGGGTGTCAAGACAGAATACTTTGTAAGGCGGTATGTTGCCGAGACCAAGACGGGTGAAGCCTACATTAAGGGCGAACCGTGTCCATTCCTTGGGAGCGATAATGCCTGCTCTATTTATGCAGACCGCCCGCAGGCTTGCAGGGCATTTCCATATCTGCATGAGCGTAAAGTTCGTGCTAGGACCTTGACGATGCTTGAAAATGTTGGTGAATGCCCAATCGTCGCCGATGTCTGGAGCCGCCTCGCCAGAAAGTATCCTGAGCCACCAAAGAGCTCGTAGCTGTGATCAACCAGGTTGCACTTTGTATCGTTGAGCTGGAACTGTGTGATGTTTTATGTGCCACCATCCATAAACGATAGGATGAGGGTTCAAATGTGGGGGCGGATGGGGTCTGGTGGTCCTCCCGGTCTTCAAAACCGTGTGCGGGCTGGCTCAGCCAGCCTGAGTGAGTTCGATTCTCACGCGCTCCCGCCAAATACATCGTGACATGGGTAATTGCTGTGTTTAATAATTCCAGTAAGATTTAGTACTATTCGCCGTTTTGAATATGGCGATATAGGACGTTGTTTTGCTATCCGGTAGTATTGCAACAACATCTCAGCAAAACGTTTTGCTATGGTGTGGCGCCTAAACGGCGCGCAACGTTCCGACGGAATCCACCACGGTGGAATCCACTGACCAATGATGGTTATCAACACCCAATGCTGGGTGTAGGAAAGACGCACTCATTTATGAATATCTCCCGTACCCGTAAATCTGGCTTTACCCTGATTGAACTTTTGGTGGTTATCGCCATCATCGCTATCCTCGCAGCAATCCTCTTCCCTGTCTTCGCACAGGCACGTGAGAAGGCTCGCCAGACCAGCTGTGCATCCAACCTCAAGCAGCTGTCCCTCGCGGCAATCATGTACGTTCAGGACTATGACGAAACATTCCCAACCGGCCTCCAACAGGATTGGTGGGACTGCACCTGGTACCGCTTGGTCACCCCATACGTCAAGAATGTCCAGGTCTTCCGCTGCCCATCCGATCCTCTGACCGGCCGCACCGATGCCAGCTGGGCAGGCCCACGTCTTAGCTATGTCTCCAATGGCTACATGAACTGGGATGGCTCCGCATGGTCCGTCCTCGGTGTTATGGGAATGTCCCAATCATGGATGGGACGTACCACGCAGACGAATGCTGGTATTAGCCGCCCTGCAGACACCGTTCTGCTTGCTGAGCGCCATCACGTGTGGACAGGTGCTAGCGGATCCTACGGCAACGTCCTGATGTGGGGCCCTGGTGCGATGGTCACAGGTGTCAACTGGTGGGATGGATCCGGCTCCCCAAGTCTGATCCCTGATGGCACCCGTGCTGTCACGGCTGCAAATAATCCAACGGGCCGCGATGGATCCATCCTCCCACGCCACACCGGCAAGGCTAACTTTGCTTTCGCAGATGGCCATGTCAAGGCAATGGAACCAAAGCAGACCAATCCTGATGGAACCGCAGCAAACAATATGTGGTTGGCGGACCGCCCGTAATGCTGGGCCGTTCGTTCATCATTGGACTCTC
>CAIYBQ010000603.1 GCA_903924445.1 uncultured Armatimonadota bacterium
ATCGTTTCGTGGAGGTTTATGAGAATGCGTGCGATGTGGGACCAGGCGGCGAGTTCCGGTTTGTCACTGCCATCCGGGACCGGCGCAAAGCCCGTCTTCAAGTAGGCTTCTGCTGCCGCAGGGTCTGCTTTGTAGCTCGCAAGATGCTTGTCGTAGACACTGCGCAGCGTCGCGAGCTCAGTAGGCGCCGGATTGCGCTGGAGCGCTGTCTGGAATGCCCACGTGATTCGCTCCGCGGTTCCACCCTTGGCTTCTTTCTGGATTCGGGCGCCAAATGCGCGTGCCGCTTCCACATAGGTCGGGTCGTTCAAGAGGACAAGTGCCTGCTGCGGGATATTCGAGCGGTTGCGCTCCGCTGTACATTCCTCGCGGCTAGGAGCATCGAAGGCAAGCATACTCGGGTGCAAAAAGCTTCGCTGCCACCACGTGTACAGTCCGCGGCGCCACTGGCTCTCGCCCTTGTCCGCCATCCAGTCACGCACCGGGAAGTTAAGATTTTCCCAGTAGCGTTCGGGCTGATAAGGCTTCACGCTTGGTCCACCGATTTTCGGAACCAGCAAACCCGCGAGCTGCAATGCGGTATCGCGAACCTCTTCCGCCTCGAGACGTGGCCGGCTTTGGCGGGCAAACTCGCGATTCTCCGGGTCACGGTTCATGAGGGACTTACTTGCCGTCGAAACCTGCTTATATGTCCCTGATGTCACAATCAGGCGGACCATATGCTTGATGTCCCAGCCGCTCTCGCGGAACTCAACAGCCATAAAGTCCATCAGGGCAGGGTTAGAAGGCGGAGCACCCTGCGCACCGAGGTCATCAAGGACTTTGCTCATTCCGCCGCCAAAGAACTGCTTCCACGTTCGGTTCATTACGGTACGAGCCGTCAGCGGATTCTTTGCACTCAGAATCCAGTCTGCAAGATCAAGGCGTGTCAGCTTGTCTTTCTTAGGGAGGCCGAACGTGCCGAGGAAGCCTGGCGTAGCGGGCGCTACGATTTCGCCTGTTTCATCTAGGAAGTTGCCACGCGGCAGAATACGCACGGTCCGCGGCGACTTGTTCTGTACCGTCACGAGACAGCGTGGGAGCATCTGCTCGATGCGTCCGCGTTCAGCACGTGCTACTGCGACATCATCCCGGAGAGCAGCCATTTCAGGCGCGCTGGCGACAAAGGCATCATCAAGCTGCTTGACCTGTTCAGGCGTGCGCTTACCCGCATCGATTGCGGCAATGGATGCGACAGCAAGGTCACTTTTGGTGACGGTTCGGATGTAGTCGGGCGCTGCGGTGGTCGAGATTCGGAAGCACCCGATGTTATGGTCGGTGCTGTGGTTGTTCTCGATGATCACACGCAACATCGCGCCCGCTGGCATTGTCAGAGGCTCGGAAAGTCCGAGCACCATTGCGTGTGCCTTGCCCGTTTCCGGGAGGATTCCCCAGCCTAAGTATGGGAGGTTGGCATCGTTGTCGATGGCATGAAGCGCGCCCCACCGCTTGCCCAGGATGTCATCCCCTGCGAACATCGTCTGCTCGAAGCTTGCTGTGGCGTGGGTGAATTTGACGGTACGGCCACGGGTGCCATCCTGGTGGATGACTTGCCCTTTGACTTCC
>CAIYBQ010000604.1 GCA_903924445.1 uncultured Armatimonadota bacterium
ATCAATGCCTGGACGCTTCCAGGGAACACAATCCTCATCACACGTGGGCTTGCGATGTGGGCTCAAACGGATGACATCCTTACCGGCATCATCGCGCATGAACTTGGCCATGTTGAACGTCATCACGCATGGCGCCAGCTGAGCCAGTCCATTCTGCTCAAAGTCGTCATCGACCGCATACCAACAAAAGACCGCTCGCTTAGATTAATCCTCAATGGAATCACTATTCTGACTGCGCTCAGCTGGTCTCGGACGCATGAGCTTGAAGCAGATCGTTTTGCTACGGAACGTCTTGCGAAGAGTGGATTCAGCCATGACGCGTGGTGGCGTTTCCTCGATGAGCAGGCACAAGCAAGCTCGTTTGCTGAGCTTTTCTCCACACATCCATCGGATGCAATTCGTGTACGAAACCTGAAATCAGATTATGCGCAGCGTATACAGCCGGTGTATCCATCTGGGCAGGTCGCGCTGCTTCGTAACGAGCGTCTTGGCTTTCGCTCATCGGGTGCACGACTACGGCAGCGGTCTACATCCAATCCTTGGGATGCTCAAGTGGACTATCGCCAGCGCTTGCGTAAGACATTTTCGCCTCAAAATCTGCTCGCTCCGCTCCAGCGCCTCGTCATCTGGAATGTTCCTGTCAATGACCCGGCGATTCTGATTGTCGCCGGGCATGTCTTTACCCTCCAGGAACAGCTGAACGATATCCTTGCGACCCTGAACAATGCCATTAATGTCTTAGATGGAGACCATTCCACGCGAGCGTTGCCGATGCTGGATCGTGCCGTAGCCAGCGCAAGTCGGGCCCAGAGTTCGATTGGCCTTGTCCTCGCAGATGTCCACACGCGCCTCGGGGAACCGCCGGCCCGGGCTCTAGCTGCCAAGGGAACCCGGTTTGCTGTTCGTGAGGGCTTGTTACTAAGAGCACAAAAGGAACTTGACACTGCATTTGGGGCGATTGGCCGCCTCGATGTCGTCATCGATATGCTTTGTTTACAACAGGCTGCTGTCCGGATCAAACAGGTCCTGACGTACAATGACGCCCGAGATGCTTGTGTAGCTCTACTGAAAACGGATGGTATCGACATAGCGATTCCAGCGGATGCCTTGCAGGGGACTTTAGCGATTCTTCGACAATTGCTTAGCCTTGAAAGTCCAGGACATCGGACTGGATTTGCGTATGTCGATACAATTGAAGTTGCTGTCGATGCCGCGATAGAGCAGGGTTGTGGATGGAGTGTTGCACGCTACCTGGATGCCTTGGCGGCGGAACTTGAGGGGATTGAGCATTGATGACCATCCGACGGATGCTTTGGGGAATATTGATTCTGGCTGCAATGGTCTGTCTTATCCCGGCTGCGAACAGATTCAAGACTGAACAAAAAAACCGCAGAGTTGAGATCGCGCTGGACATCATGGAAATGCGCCGGCTGGCGGCGAGCGAGGGCATCCCGTTCACGGACATCCTCCGAAAGCTCAAAGCTGCTGGCGCGACGAGTGTCCTGGTACAGGAAGACACGCTAGACAGCCTTCGCGAGCTTGGGATTATCGAAATCCTCCCATCCACAAAACATCAGACAACGCTTCTAATCGTGCATCAGGGCCAGTTTGACCGTATCAAGTCCAACATCCAGAACCGTACTGCTGTTCAGATTGCGATCCCAGAGCAGTTTTCTGGAAGCGACCTCGAGGATGCCGGCATTGTTGCGGCGGACCGCTGGGATGCCATCAAGGATATTGGAGTCGGAATCGATCCGGAGGTGGTTGCGCTTGTCCGTAGCGCAGGGCTTCGTGTTGTTGGGCGCGTTGGTAACAACCCAAACCCATCGGATACGCGAATTGCCGCAACGCTGAATGACATCCGCAGCCTCAAAATTGACACGGTTATCTTTTCAGGGATGTCGGTTCTTGGCGCTGGAAACCGCTACGCAGAAACTGTCAAGCATCTGAATGAACCATCGGCGATTCGCTTTGGAAGCATTGAGTTCGGCAAGCAGACCGGTGATGCAACCTTGGTAAAGCGCGCACCGTACAACACAATCCGAGTCCATACGATTACATCAAGTGAAATGGTCACGGCTACACCTGCAGCCAACATCCAACGCTTTGCCCTCGCTGCACGAGAGCGAAATATTCGATTGCTCTTTGTTCGTCTCTTTCTGGATGGGGCAGAGCCATTGGCTACTGCGACTTCTTATGTTTCCGGGCTGCGTAATGCTCTATTTCGCTCCCAGCTTGGCGTTGGTTCCGCGCGTCCTTACGCGCAGATTGGGAACCCGATGCTGGGTCGGATTGCCGCAGGTGTCGTCATAACGGCTGGCATCGCGTTGTTGCTTGACTTCACCTTTGGCTTTCTGACATTGCGTGCCGCGCCGCTGATGTTGGCTGTTAGTGTTGCGTTGATTGCGATCGCGACGGC
Source organism: uncultured Armatimonadota bacterium (assembly GCA_903924445.1). Classification (GTDB taxonomy): domain Bacteria; phylum Armatimonadota; class Armatimonadia; order Armatimonadales; family Armatimonadaceae; genus CAIRTT01. Next base: position 2,420 of record CAIYBQ010000604.1, read on the forward strand.
CGCGGAGATAATGCCGGCACTCAAGTTGATCTCGTTGCTTGGCGCATGTGCATTGCCATCTCTTGGTGTCGCCATCCTACATCCGGCTTTCAACCTTCCCGGAGGCACGACTTTTAAGCGCTTGTTGCTGGTGCTGTCAGTCACGATGCTTGGGCCGTTGACCGTTGTCGCCATTCATGCAGATACGCTCTTTTTGGTGAAGGGCGATACCTTTCTGGGTGTCAAATTGACATTGATTGCACCGCTTGTTGTCGCCGTACTCCTCCATGGACTAAACCTCAAGGCCGATAGCCCGGCGGGGCTAGTTGCGGTCGTGCGTGAACGCATTACGATGCTTGTCGACATCAGCCGTAATCCCATTTTGATCTGGCAGGTTTTGCTTGGGGGTGGGGTTTTGGTCGCCCTGGCCATCATGTTGATGCGTAGCGGAAATGAATCCAGCGTTGGTGTGAGCTCGCTTGAGCTGCAGCTTCGCTCGCTCCTGGACCGGGTCCTCTTTGTCCGGCCGCGCTTCAAGGACATTTTGTTCCAGCCCTTTTTGTTGCTAAGTTTGGTGCTTACCGGGACGAAGTGGCCCCTCCAGCGAGTTGCGGCGATTCTTGCATCGATTGCACTGGCATCGATGGTCAACACCTTCTGTCACCTCCACACACCACTGGTGATCAGCGCGCTCCGTGTTGGGTATGGAGTTGTCTTTGGCCTGATTGCAGCCGTCATCATCAAACGACTCCTTGAGCGCTTTGGCATCGTTGGAGCTCGGGAGGTCATGAGTGCCTAAAGCGGCTGTTCTTGGATATTACGGCTTTCGAAATCTTGGGGATGAGGCAGTGCTTGCTGGCATTCACGGGATGCTTTCCAGCGGCATCGAAGGAATGCGCCACGACCTGATGGTCTTGTCGGCCGACCCTGAGTGGACGCTGAAGCGGCATCCGGGTGTCACATCGATCAGCCGTTATGGGCTTAAAAGTCTTCGTGCTCAGCTCAAGGGGATTGATACGTTCATCCTCGGCGGCGGGTCGCTGCTACAGGATGCGACAAGCCTGCGGTCGGTTTTTTGGTACTTTCTGGCCGGGGTGTTGGCTGGGAGTGCGGCACGTCAAACTATTTGGTGGGGACAGGGAATCGGACCGCTGAAGCATCCCGTTGCAAGAAAGCTCACCGGAATTCTTGCACGCCAAGCTGCAGTGATCACCGTCCGCGATGATGCCAGCAAAGCCCTTCTGACCGCGTGCGCCGGGCC
>CAIYBQ010000605.1 GCA_903924445.1 uncultured Armatimonadota bacterium
ACTCGTCAGTATCCGAATCCACGGTGTTACGGGTGCTGACATCAATGCGTTTGCGGGCAAGGTTTTGGATGAGAAACGTGCATTTCTGCGCCCGGTGCCAGAGTTTGATGCCTTGCGTATATCAGCGGCTTATTATAATGTTCCGGATGACTATGAGCGCCTTTGGGACCTCCTGGCGGAATTGAAAGGTTAGTGCAATGCAGCTGTATTTTCTGAAAGTTGCTGGTCAGCTAAATGGCCCATTCACACTTGCACAGCTACGTACGATGATTGCAAGCGGTGCGATTAATCGTGAGTCGATACTGGTGGATGAGTACACAAAGCGGGAAGTGGAAGCCGGGGACATCGTGGCTCTCTTTGAGGATGCCGTTGATGTGATGAAGCACGAGGCTGACCTCGAAGAGGCTTCTGCCATCATGGCGGCACAGACGGCTGTCAATGACCCGGCGTATGAAGCCCTTCGCAATGCCGACATGCCAGCCTCCAGTATGTCCTATCCGCTTGCAATCAACTTCAAGTTGGTTTCATGGACGCAGGACATCCGAATGACCGATGCCACAGGACGCAGTGTAGGCTTTGTTCATCAGAAAGCGCTAAAGCTTCGTGAGCAAATCGAAGTTTTCTCGGATGAGTCCCGAGGACGCCTGATGTACACCATCCAGGCAGATAACATCCTTGATTTTTCTGGCCGCTACCGCTTCAAAGGTGCGATGGGCACAGACTTCGGCTGCATCCGACGTCACGGTCTAGTGTCGCTTTGGAAGGCACACTACACCATAGAGGATCCATCCGGGCGAGAACTGTTCACCATCCGAGAGGCTAATCCATGGGTGAAGGTCTTCGATTCGCTGCTCTCAGAAGTACCGATTCTTGGAATGTTCACCGGGTATTTGTTTCACCCAGCGTACGATGTTGTAGATGCAATGGGGAACCATGTGATGCAGCTTGCTAAGCAGCCAAGCTTCTTCGAACGAAGCTATTCTGTTTCGTCACTCGGAAGAGTGTCTGCAGACGATGAAGTCCGAGTTTTGCTCGGACTTATGATGATGATTTTGCTGGAGAGAAGTCGTGGCTAAGGGCGACGCTTGCGCAGCTTGACAAAGCCCAGCGCTCCTAGTCCTAGCATCGTCAACGCCATCGTTCCTGGCTCGGGTATCGCCAAGGTGCCCGGGCCGGTTGTGTAACAAAGCACAGCCGAACCATCAAAAGCAACCTTGGTTTCTGGATTCGCTACGTAGTTTTGATTCAGCTTGAATGAAAAGACCTTGGACTCATCCTTGTCAATGTTTCCATTAAAGCGGATGCCCGTAAGGAGATTCTCGCCGGATTTTTCGACGTATGACACATTGGATGCGCCATTAATCGAACCTGCGACCAGAGAGTCGTAAACCGGTCTGTCCACGCCTAAGATCCAGTAGTTCAGGTCCTGATACTCGCGAGCATAGACTTTGTAGACCCACAAATAGGTGCCATCGGTCTGTTGCTCACCAGCTGCCACATTTAGGATGGACTGCGCCATCAACGGCGATGCTGAAACAGACAAAAGCGTCATACATACGGAGGCAAACACGATTGACTTGTTCATGGTTACACGACTCCAAATTCTTCGAGCATCTGCTGGACGTCCAAAATGGCATCACGGAAGACGCATACAACTTGGTCAATCTGGCTATCAGAGATAATAAGCGGAGGTTCAAAACGCATCACTTCAGGGTTGTTTAAAGTATACGCAGCAACCACTCCGCCCTTAACTAAGCTACCAATGACCAGCTTACCAACATCGGCGTCTGCAAATTCCACGCCAATCATCAGTCCGCGTCCACGTACATCCACGAGAATTCCAGGGAAGTCGACCTGAACGCTTCTCAGACCTGACATTAACCGTTCGCCGGCAACCTCTGCTCGTGTAACAAGATCATCACGTTGAATGATTTCCAATGCCTTCAGTGCAGCGATACACGCCGCTTGATTACCACCAAATGTGCTTGTGTGGAGATAGGGATTTACCGTGAAGACCTTATCCCAGACATCCTTGGTACCGACAATCGCACCGATTGGCATCACCCCGCCGCCCAGAGCCTTTGCAAGTGTCAAAATATCGGGGGTTACCCCTGAGTGTTCACAGGCAAAGAGACGCCCGGTACGGCCAAGACCTGTCTGAACTTCATCCAGAATGAGAAGGGCCCCATGCCGGTCACATAGCTCGCGGACTGCTTTGATATAGCCATCCGGGGCTACAAAAATGCCATTCTCACCCTGAATCGGCTCTAGAATCACCGCGGCAATGGTGTGATCCATTGCAGCTTCCATCGCAGCAATATCGCCAAATGGAACAAAGTTGAACGTCTCTAGGAGCGGCCGGAATGGATCTTTGTACTTATCGCGCCCGGATGCACTGAGCGCTCCCAGCGTCTTGCCATGGTACGAGCCATGGGTACTGATGAACGCCGGCCTTCCGGTTGCCATACGGGCAAACTTGAGCGCACCTTCAACGGCCTCTGCACCCGAGTTGCAGAAAAACGAGTATTGGAGATTACCCGGCGTCAGATGCGCCAGCTGCTCAGCAAGGTCCGCAAGTGGCTTGTTTAGGAACGTCTTGGATGACAAGGGAAGCTGCCGCAGCTGCGCATAGACGGCATCTACGATTTCTTCATTTGCATGACCGAGGGAGAAGACACCGTAGCCTCCGAGGCAATCGATGTAGTCATTCCCCTCAATATCAGAAATGATCGCGCCGTTACCGGTATGTTCAACCCGGTCAAAGCCAGCCAGGCGAAGGAGGTTTAAAGCCGTTGGATTGACGTAGTCCTGATACTTCCGGGCAACATCTGCAGTGATGGCTTCTGGTGTTGTATCCATGAGAAAAGTGTACCACCGGAGGGCATCCGGGCTATGTGGTAGGTTATGCCATGCGACCAACAATTCGGGTTATTGCCGTCGGAAAATTGAAGGAAACATTCTTCAAGGATGCCTGCGGCGACTACGCAACCCGCCTGGCAAATCTGGTTTCCAAGTTTGAGTTAGTCGAAGTCACCGATGAGCCAACGCCCGATGGGGCATCAGCTGCAGATGAGGCATCGATACGCCAGCGCGAAGGTGTGCGTATCTTGGCAAAAGTCGGTGAGCGCGACTATGTGATTGCCTGTGACCTCGCTGGTAAACAGCTGGAGAGTCCTGATTTTGCACAACACCTCATGGATGCCGCGACATTTCACAGCGCCAGCACCTTTACGATTGTAATCGGTGGTTCACTCGGCCTCGATCATGCCGTGTTCGAACGCAGCAACTTCCGGTGGTGCTTTGGAAAGCTCACGCTGCCTCATCAGCTTGCGCGCGTCATCGCACTTGAACAGACCTATCGGGCATTCAAGATTCTCCGCGGAGAGCCGTATCACAAGTGATGTCTAGTCTGTCCGCGCGCGGCTGATGGCTGCATGGAGGCGCCTCCTGACAGCCGTTACCTTTGCTGGAGGTTTGGCATGGACGCCATTGGTGAGCAGGACGACAAAGAGGTCGTTCGCAGGATCCAGCCAAATACTGGTTCCAGTAAAACCTGTATGACCATAGCTGCCGACGGTGAGCTCCCCGCGCACGTTGTAATCGCTGGCAATGTCAACACCAAAGCCGCGCTCTTCGCCACTAAACGGACTCTGCGGCGATGTCATCCGCGCAACCGTTGCTCTCCGCATGACCCTAACACCATCAACCATTCCACCGCCGAGCATCATTCTGCACCACTTGCTGACATCGTTTATGGTACTAAACAACCCGGCGTGCCCTGCAACCCCGCCCAGCGCAAGTGCCGTCGGGTCGTGAACAAAACCTTGACTTTTCGGAGCATTGTTGTCTGCTGCCGTGCTAGCACAGCGGCTATGCTTTTCCTTCGGCAGATTGAAACCCGTATCGGACATCCCAAGCGGATTGAAGATGTTGTCACTACAGAACCGGTCCAGCGTTTGCCCTGTGATGGCGGTGACGACAGCACCCAGCGTGATGAACGAAAAATCCGAATAAAGAAACTTCGTCCCAAGCGGGTACATCACTCTTGATTTCGCAATATCATCGACAATCTGCCCAAGGGACACCTGCTTGCCACGGTAGTTGCCGCCGGCTGGGAAGCCCGCACAGTGTGTCAGTAAATGTCGGATGGTGATTTTGCCACGATCCGCGAAGCCTGGAACCTCAGCCTGGCGGGCAAATGCAGGAAGGATGCGACACACTTCAGTTTCCGGACTGAGCTTGCCACGTTCGAAGAGAATATTGATGGCTGTTGCTGTTGCTATGACTTTCGTCACCGATGCCATGTCGAAAATTGTATTGACATCCGCTGCGATCGGCAGAGGACGCGCAACTTTATTGCCGAGTGCCAAAGCGATGGCACACTGATCGTGCCTGTAAATCGAGATCGCAGCGCAGGGTATTTCTCCGGTGATTACCGGGCGCCTTACGTGATCTACAGCAATGTCGAGGAGACGGTCATCAAAGCCAGTTGGCTTGTCATGCAGCGATGGTCTTTCCATGTGCAACATTGTACGCGGGGAGCTGCACTGTGAACACTGAGCCACGTCCAAGGCGTGACTTCACAGAGACGTTGCCATGATGTTCTCTGACCACACGCCCCACAATGGATGTCCCAAGTCCCGTGCCACCATGTTTTGTTGAAATCACTTCATCGGTGAATAGCTTGCTTCGGGTTTCTTCGGTCATTCCATGCCCTGTGTCCGTGATGCTAATCTCTACCATAGATGGATTGTGAATGCTGTTACACGCAGTAATCGAGACGGTACCGCCATCTGGTGTAGCCTGGAGCGCGTTGTTTACAAGGTTATAGAGCGCATCATACATTTGGTCTTTGTCATGAGAGACCGGATAGGTTGATGCATCGACATGGCAGTAGAGGTCTATGCCGCGGCTCTTTGCGTAGCGTCCAAGGGTCTTTTGCACCTGTTGAATAATCCCCAGAATGGAATCCGCTTCCAAAATAGGCTCTGGCAGGCGTCCCTTGACCATCCCGGCAATGTACTCCGTACGGCGCCGCACACGCTCAGCACTGGTGACAACATCTTCAAGGATCCAGCCTGCAGCATCTTTTGCGTTGTGGATGGCTGCGTCAAGCTGCTTACGACAAGGCGGGTTATCACTCTCTATAAGGGCATTTAGGTCATGCATCAAGCCCAAAACCAACGACTGTGCTGTCAGTGCACCACTTTCGATGGGGGTCATTAGATTTTTGATATCGTGTGCGATTTCTCCAACCCGGTGTCCAATTTGTGCATCCCGTGACTGCGCGGCCAAGCGAATCCGCTCGATGCCGAGGGCAGCATGTGTACATAAAACTTCTAGAACGGATAAGTCACGCTGCGTAAAGGGGGCCTGACCATTTAGAACCTGCAGCACACCGACAGGCCGTCCGCCCGGTGCACACAACGGAATGGTTATCGTCGAACGTGTCTGGAAACCCGTACGGTTGTCCGTATCCGGGTCAAAATCACTGCGCATCCGTAGGTTGTCATCGAGTATCGGCAGTCCAGTCTGAAACACATGGCCGGCGATGCCTCTGTCCTCTGGAATGCCGGTTCCGGTCAGCGGTCCGGATGCATCTCCGACGACTGCCGCAAACACAAGCTTTCGGCTGCCAGGATTGTGAAGGAAAATGCTACCGGCATCCGCGTGGACGACACGTACGGCAATATCCAAGACGCGCTCGGTGAGCTCTTCCATGTTGGAGGATTGCATCGCCGCCAACGATGTGCGTCGTAACGCATTGAACTGCCGGTCGCGTACCAGACATTCATTCTGGAGACGCTGCAGCTCGTCCCGTAGCGTTACATTTTCATCAGTCATCTGGTTGCTCTTTTGAATTCCTGTCCACACCATCGTTAGACTCCTGCATCAAATGTCGGCATAAATACAGTTCATCAATAGGAGTATTGAATGGGTGCGAACAGACGGGTACACTTCCATCAAGCGCACTCAGCGCATCAAAATGGGACGGAAAAAGTAGGTTATGTCTAACAGCGCAGCTATCGGAACGCAAACAGAGAAGTCAACTTGGAGAAACAAAGTTGGGCTTGCTGAAATGCTTAAAGGTGGTGTCATCATGGATGTCATCAACCCAGAGCAGGCGCGTATCGCAGAAGATGCTGGCGCAGTTGCCGTGATGGCACTCGAGCGTGTGCCAGCTGACATCCGCAAGCACGGTGGAGTTGCACGGATGTCCGACCCAGCTATGATTCAGGAAATCATGGATACCGTGACCATCCCGGTCATGGCCAAGGCACGTATTGGCCACATCATCGAGGCGCGTATCCTCAAGCGATGGGCGTTGACTTCATCGATGAGTCGGAAGTTCTCACACCAGCCGATGAAGAATTTCATATCGACAAGAACATTTTCAAGGTTCCGTTTGTCTGTGGATGCCGAAATCTCGGTGAGGCCCTCCGCCGCATCGGTGAAGGTGCTGCCTTGATTCGCACTAAAGGCGAAGCAGGTACTGGAAATGTCGTTGAGGCTGTACGCCACATGCGGACTGTCCTTGGCCATGTCCGTAAGCTTCAGACGATGGACCGTGCTGAGCTGATGACCGAAGCGAAGAACCTCGGTGCACCTTATGACATCGTGATGCACATCGCGGAGACGGGCCGCCTCCCTGTGCCAAACTTCTCTGCTGGCGGTGTTGCAACACCAGCCGATGCGGCTCTCATGATGCACCTCGGTGCTGAGACCGTTTTCGTAGGCAGTGGAATCTTCAAGTCTGGCGATCCGGCTGAGCGCGCGAAGCGTATCGTAGATGCCGTTACGCACTACCGGGACTACGAGCGCTTGGTCGACATTTCCAAGGGCCTTGGCGAGCCGATGGTCGGTATCGACATCCATAAAATGCCTGAAAACGAAAAGTTTGCTGACCGCGGCTGGTAGGCTGACTGCGTGTTAGTCGACTATAAATTCTGTCCGCGTTGCGCGGCGACCCTCGAGACGGTGGCGATTCCAAAATCGTCACCGTTTTCGCGTCGAAAGTGCGCCGCCTGCGGGTGGATCTTTTGGAACAATTCACGGCCGACGGCAGGTGGTCTGATTTTGGATGACCAAAACCGCCTGATGCTAATCCGACGCGGAATTGAACCAAGCCTTGGGCTTTGGGATTTGCCCGGCGGCTTTCTAGAGCCCGGTGAGCATCCACTTGATGGCTGTATCCGCGAGCTGCTCGAAGAAACTGGCGCGGTCGTTGAGCCTGTTGGGTTTCATGGGGTCTTCATGGATACCTACGGTCCAAACCCGGATGATCACACGCATAACACTTTCTACATGTGTAAGGTTGTTGGCGGCGAAATTGCGGCTGCCGATGATGCGGAAGAGCTCGCGTGGTTCGCGTATGCAGACATTCCATGGACCGAACTTGCCTTCAAAAATGTGACCGAAGCGGTTGAGCTGTGGGGAGGAAAGCCTCTCTGATGCCTAAGCGGATTGGTGTCCTCGCGCTGCAAGGCGGATATGCGGCGCATGCTGCGGTGTTACAGCGGCTAGGCGCGGATGTGATTGAAGTCCGGCTCCCCGAGCACCTCGCGGAGTGTGATGCATTGGTGATGCCCGGTGGGGAAAGCACAACCATCATCCGGCTCCTGCAACGTAACCTTCTTGACAGCGCGATCATCGAACGCGCAAATGCCGGGATGTCGATTTTCGCGACCTGTGCGGGACTGATTTTGCTCAGTAAACGTATCTCATCCGGAGCAGAACGCGGCGGACAGCCGACTCTTGGCCTCTTGGATGTCGCAGTTGTGCGCAATGGTTTTGGACGGCAGCTGGATTCCTTTGAGGCTGACCTGCAAATCAAGGGCTTTGATGCGCCGCTACGTGCCATCTTTATCCGGGCTCCAATCATCACCGATGTTGGTCCGGGTGTAGATGTGCTGGCAACGGTTGACGACAAGGTTGTGATGGTCCAGCAGGGGAAGCTTCTTGCGGCAGCATTTCACCCGGAACTGCTAAGCGATGACCGTATTCACGCCCATTTTCTGGATGCAGTGGTTGAACACTAAGCGCGTTTGGTCGGCTGTCTTGATGGTTGGCCTTATTGGTGTGGGTGCCTGTCAACGCAATCTTGTGGCTGTTGCACCAGTCGGAACTACCATGGATGCCGCAGCCGAGGATGGTGAACGCGCCGATGGTCGCCCGCGGTGGAGAACCGTAAGTACGCTCGCCGTCGGCGATATGTGGGCTGCATCACCAGATGGACGTTACGTTGCGACCATCGATGACCAGCGGGTGCGGGTGACAACTGCGCTCGATGGGCCTGTTTTGCATCATGCTGCACTACCATTTGTGGCACACGACCTCGCAGTTACAAAGTCGGCCGTTGTCTGTTACAAACGCCTAGATCCAGCATCTACTAGCATTGCCATTTTGAACATAAAGACTGGGAAGTGGTCTCGGATTGATGCGCAATCTAGCATTTGGCAGGTTGTTGCGGATGCATCTGGCGATGGGATTTGGATGTCCTGTGGAGACCATACGGTGCGTCACTATCCCAAAATCAGTGCTGGTGCGGCTGGGATGACGCAGCTGGTAGTTCCCGGGTACGGCGGAAACCTGTCGGCGGATCCGTGGGGATGTGTTGTTACAGAGGCGATGCCATCTGGAATCACGGCAATTTCAAACAACACCATAATGCGCTGGCATATCGATGAAGAAAACCCAAAGCGGGTTTCGCGGGTGATCACAACCCAGTCCGGAGTGCTGTACCTAGATTCAACCGAGCGGTCTGAACCAAACAATCACACGATAACAAGAATTTCAGGCACAACAGGTGCGCCACTCTGGGAAGTCCAGCATGTGGGGAAATTCGTTCATGTTGCCGCGGACCAAAAGTCAGGAATGCTATCTGTTAGCGTAGGAAACCCCGATGCGCGGGTACCAGCAAAGCTCTTTGTCTACAGCTCGGATGGCTCCGTCATCATGGATGGCCGGGG
>CAIYBQ010000606.1 GCA_903924445.1 uncultured Armatimonadota bacterium
CAGTTATTCTCATCTCGCTTATCGGTGTTGCCTTCGCCTACATGCTGTTCGGCTTTTCAAGCGGTCGCCTGTGGATGCTCTTCGCCGCTAGGATTCTTGCTGGCGTCCTTTCATCGGCATCGATTGGCGTTTCCTTTGCCTATGTCGGTGATGTCACCACACCGCAGAACCGCGCCAAAGCGATGGGCATTCTGGGTGTCTGTTTTGGACTAGGGTTTGCGTTTGGTCCCGTGTTCGGCGGTGTCCTCGGGAAGAGCAACATCGCGATTCCGGCTTTTGTGGCAGCTGGAATGTCATTTATCAACTTTCTCTTTGCGGTGAAGATGCTCCCCGAATCACTTTCGGAGGAGGCACGGCGTAAGCTTGCGGCAACCGTAAAAGAAAGTGGCTTGGCCCTGTTCCGCAGAGTGATGAAGGACCCTGCGGCACCCTTGTTCATCATCAACTTTGTGATGGTCTTTGGGTTTGCGGCCATCGAGCAGATCTTTGGCTACTTCCTGATGGCACGTGGCATTGCAACACGCGAAAACCAGAGTATGCGCTTGGCTTACATCATGGGCTTCGTGGGTTTATCTGGAATCATTGTCCAAGGTGGTCTCATTGGTCCCATCGTAAAGCGGTTTGGCGAAGGAACGGTCGTCCGGTTGGGACTTGCAATTCTTGCGCTCGGCTATGTCCTCTTGTTACTTCCTACTAAGTGGGGAAACTGGGGTCTGGAGATCATCGCAGCCAGTATGGTCCTGTCCGCTGGACGTAGCCTAATCAGCCCAGCAACCTCCGCACTGATTTCAAGAAAGACGCAGGTCGGTCAGGGACTGATTCAGTCCACAAGCTCATCCTTTGAAGCTCTAGCCCGTGCGGCTGGCCCTCTGGTTGCCGGGTATCTCTTCTCGAGCGTTGGACCAACCGCTCCGTATACAACATCGGCAGCCCTGACCATTGTCGCATTGATTCTGACATTCGTAATCGCAGGATCTGTGGCATTACCTAAGCACGAAAGCACAAGCAGTGCAGCGTAGTTTTGTCGTACTTGCCTGCATCGCAGGTTTAGTCACTGCGATGTCCACAGGTTGTCGCCGGCCTGTTGAAAAGACTGCTGAACGGATTATCAAAGAGCGCTTGCCAATCGTGCTTGGTACGGCTAAATCCTACGAGGTTAGTGTCGAGTCGGCATCCATGGGAGCCGGAATGCGCGGACGCCTCCGTCATGTGTCGGTGTTCGGGCGCGGGGTTGCGCTAACGAATGGGATGATTCTTGACAGAGTCATGATTGAAGCATCCGATGTCTCTGTTGACCGGAAATCGGCTTCGATTGATGGAGTCCGCTCATCCACCATGAATGCTTGGCTGGATGCGCGTGAGGTTGAAGCGATTATTCGAAAGCGTCGGCCCGATTTGCCTCCTGTAAACCTGACGGTTGTCGGAGAGACGCTTCAGGTCCGAACCGTTCCACGTGTCCTCGGTTTTCCAACTGTCACCGTCGCGATCGATGGTTCCCTTGTTGTCGCAAAGTCTGGAAGAGAGCTCCATTTTCAGCCGAAAACGGCTCGCCTTGGCGTTGTGCCAATACCGGATTCTGTTGTCGGGTACGTGGCTGATATCGTCAACCCTGTCGCCGAAATGACTGCGTTTCCCGTTCCGATGCTTGCCCGCAGCGTGTCTCTAGACGGTGGATTTATCCGGATAGGCGCGGAGCTTACGGTGGAAGAGCTGCTGCCAATCCTAAACAAGCGCTAGTCACGACCAGCGGCGCCTGGATTTAGCTGAAAACCAAATGCCGGGATGTTGTGTAGGCTTGCTTCACATCTCGAATGCCCTCGCGGCCGCTGCCACTCGAGCCATCGCCGCCGTATGACAGCTTATCAATCCGAACCGTTGGAACATCGTTTATGTAAACGGCGCCGCCTCGGAGCTGATTGTGCGCAAGAAGTGCATCCTGGATGCGATTCGTAAAGACTCCGCTCTGCAATCCGTAGGGTGTTCCATTCATTTTGTGAATCGCTTCTTCAAGACCATTCACCTCACCAAGGATGGCAACCGGTGCGAAGGCTTCCGTTTGAATAAGTGGGTGCATCTGGTCGATGCCCGTAACGACAGCGGGAGAAACATAGCGCTCATCATTAACAGCCGGAGAAATCAGAAGCTGAGCTGCATCAAGAGATTCACAGTGGCCGATGAAGCGTTTCGCGGACGCCTCATCAATCATCGGACCGAGAATATGTCCATCCGTGAGCGGATTCTTCGGCGATAAAGCTGAGACTTCGTGAAGAAAGGCATCTCGAAATGATCCGACGACATGCTTGTGGACATAAATTCGCTGGACAGAAATACAAACCTGCCCGGCATAGGCCATCGCACCCATCGCACACTTTCTTGCTGCGACTTCAATGTCTGCATCGTCACCGATATACACCGCTGCAGATCCACCTAGCTCCATGATTTGTGGCTTTCCAGCGGCTTCCCGTGCCAGTAGGCGGCCAACGGTATCACTTCCGGTGAACGATAAAAACGCAACCCGCGAATCCGCGCCAAGCATCCGGGCATGGGCTGGTCCATCATCCGCAAAATCAAACTGGACGGCGCCAGATGGCATTCCGGAATCTGAAAAGATATCCGAGAACCGTTTTGAGATGGCATGTGTTCGTTCGCTTGGCTTTACGATGACCGGGCAGCCGGTCGCAATGGCTGGGAGGACTTTGTGGAGCACGAGGTTGATGGGGAAGTTGAACGGGGTGATTGCACCGACAACGCCAATTGGAAAGCGCTTTGTAATCACCATTCGGGATGCATGTGCCCGCTGGTCATCGACATACGGAGCATCCCCGGACATTGTCATCAGCTCAGCAATCGTCTGATCAACCAATGCAGTCGCACGTTCGAGCTCAGCCCGTCCAAGCGTCACCGGTTTACCAACTTCGTGTGCCATCAACGAAACCAGCTCAGCGGTCGAACTTACCAGTGCTGCCCGGATGCGCGTTAGCCACTCAATTCTCCGCCAGCGTGGCTCGGTTCCAAGCGTTGTCATCGAGGCACATGCTAAATCTAACTGACCATTTAGATCCGCTAGTGTTGAGATCGGAACGGTTTGCAGCTGGCTTCCATCTAGATGGCTGATGACATTGCGCATGGTCGAAGTCTACCGTAAGCGGGTAGGCTGGAGGAATGCTGCAGGCTTGCTACACACCACCGACTCCTCTCCAGAACATCATGACAGCACCCGCACAGACGCGGAGCGGCGATGCGATGTCAGGGCTATCGTGGTCCCCGCGGACTCTTGGAACGTATATCCTTCCACGAAATGTCCGTGAGAGCGGGGCTCAGTTTGAAGTCGCATCTAACCTTGGCTGGCATGGAAACCCGACGGCGAATTTTCGCCAGGACAATGAGGTTCACCGTCTGCGATTTGGGACACGTTTTGGTGGGCCAGGCTTTGACACGACATTTGCGCTGGAAGCATCCGCGCGCAATGGGGGCTTTGTGGACCCATTGGTTCGGTTTTGGCATAGTGCCGTGATCCCATATACCGATCCTGTGCTGGGTGTCCCACCGGATGGCAGGCATGATCTTGCGTGGACGACGGCAGGTGAACGCTATACGGCAGGAGCATCCGGCTGGCGACTACATCGTGCTGAAGTGGGTGTTAGGACACCACTTAAATCAGGCATCGTTGTTGGCGTCGCGACAAAAATTCCAATCGGAATCGGCAATTTTATGGAGCGGGGCGGACTCGATATTGCGTTTACGGCTGCAACGCGTCGGATGTCGGGGCCATGGCAGCTTACATGGGAAGGCCAGCATGTCATCGCTGGCCGGCATGTTGATCTGGACCCTGGAATCACGCTTGCGCCATCATGGAACACACAGGTCTTCCATGCTGGGCGATTCGTGAGCAATCGCTGGGCAGTCGGTGTCCAATACGAGGATATGGATTCGGGTCTGACGTTTGGGTTGCCGTATTCTGGCAACAAGCGGCGTCAAATGACATTCACCGTCCGTACGAAGCTATCGGACAGCGACTTCGGCGAGCTGTCCGTGTCCGAAAATGTTCGACCGTTTCGCACCACGCCGTATGTATCAGATGCAATTTTCACGTTGGCATTTCGTCGTTTACGCTGAGACACCTATGCTTTACAGCCTCTTTTCGTCGTTTTGAGGTTTCGCTTAAACAAATCGCCGGTAGTTACAAGCTGGCGGTGCAGGTACTTTTGTCCACGATGCTGGATTAAGCATCATGAAGTCCGAACGATTCATTGGATGTATACGCAGATTACGGATGTTCGCATCAGCGGTTCTCCTCTGTCTGTTGTTGATGCCCGCAATGTCTGGAATAGCGGCACATGCGCAAGGAAAACACATCGTGTTTCTTGCTGGAACCAAAAGCCATGGCCCCGGTGATCATGAGTACGAGCAGGCGTGCCGCCTGCTCGCCCGGACGCTCCGCGCACACGATAAGTCAATCAAGACGACTGTCGTTCCCTACGGCTGGCCGGATGACCCAAAGCTTCTCGACACAGCGGACACAATCGTCGTTTACTCCGATGGCTCCGACCATAATCGCCTTGATCATCCACTTCTGCACCCGGGCCGGATGGATGTCATCCAGAAGCAAATGCAACGCGGATGTGGCTTTGTAACCCTTCACTACGCTACCTTTGCACCGCTTGGCGATGATGGCGACCGCTACCTTGACTGGGTTGGCGGGCACTTCGACTACGAATCAGGCCCTGGTGCGAATCACTGGGCAAGTGCAATCGATAATTGGATGGCAGCGGTTACACTGCCGGCACCATCACACCCAATCGTTCGAGGCGTTCGGCCCTACAAAGTGCAGGAAGAGTTCTACACGCAGCTTCGCTTCCGTCCACAGGATAAGCGGCGGGTTGATTTGCTGCAAACGGTCAGGCCACAAGGCGGCGCCCCACAAACGGTCGGTTGGGCAGTGACCCGCCCGGATGGCGGTCGTGGCTTTGGCTACACCGGTGGTCATCCGATGGCAAATTATGTCGATGCAAACATCCGCAAATTGCTCTGTAATGCCATCCTCTGGACAGCCAAGATGGGAGTTCCCACGGCTGGGGTAACGACGACGAATACCCCTGTCGAAGACCCGATTCGGGTGACGATACTCACCGGACGGCACCACCCAGCTCACGACTGGAAGGCAACAACGGAAGCATTACAGCACCTCACAGACGTTGACAAACGTATTAAGTTAGCTGTCATCACCGAACCTGAACTTCTGGCAGGGGATGTGCTCGATACAACCGATGTTCTCCTGGTCAACTATTGCAACTGGGAGTCTTCAACCCTTTTTGCAGCATCTAGGAAGCGCTTTACAAACTTTGTGCGCGGTGGGGGCGGGCTCTTCCTACTACATTTTGCGAATGGAGCTTGGAGAGATTGGCCGGATTATCATGGCGGTTTTTCACGCCGCGTGTGGGTGGATGGCAAAGCGAATCATGATGCTTATGGCAGCTTTTCTGTCGATATCGCGATACCTGACCACATCCTGACGCGTGGTCTCAAGCGCTTCACCACCACCGATGAGCTGTATTGCTCCCAGGTTGGGAATGATGCCGTTACCCCGCTAATGACAGCGGTTTCAAAGGTGACTGGGAAGTCCGAGCCTCTGGCGTATACGTACAAAGCCGGGAAGGGAGTTGTCGTTCAAACACTTCTTGGCCACGATGCTGGTGCAGTGCTTGCGCCTGAGCACGCCGAGTTTATCCGCCGCGGTATCGCATACGCCGCGGGAAGGGAAGTCCTGCAATTCCCACTCGAGCGGCTGGATGCCAAGCCTGTTATGGCAGGTGGAGTCAACGGGATGTCTGCCGATGTAACTGGTGGAGCGCTCAAGCTGATGGGGAATGTCGAGCTGGCATCCCTGCCTGTTCGCGCGCACCTGCGTACAAAGCTCATGCAATCCGATACCTACAACATCTTGCTTGCACATGGATTGAAGTCAAGTAAGTCTCACTGGGAGGTATTCACGGAGGCAGGTAGCGGGCGGCTCGCTGTTTATGCACCGGGCAGTGCTCCCAGCCTGTTTGTCTCTGACAAGGTGATCACAGATGGCAAATGGCACGACATTAATGTCCAGATAGATGTTAGCAAGGTATCGCTGCAAGTCGACGGTGGTTCTCCTCTGGAGTTTTCCTGTTCACGGCCAGATTTGATACCAGCTGCCGGAGACTTCTGGGCTGGCGGCTACCCACCGGATGGCTTGACGTGCACGGGATTTATCGATGACTTGCAAGTCTGGAATGGATCCGCTGGCCGTACTGCGTTGCCGGCTGGCTCCGAACCTGTGATTTCGGCCACCTTTGATTCCGTTACCGCGGATGGCTTTGATGCATCCAAGGGAAACCGCCTTGTGGCGACATCGCGTGTTCTGCCCCTGAAAGGAACCATAAAAGTGAACTCATCTATTGTCAATCATGGAATTCCCGTCGTTGATGAAAAGACATCAATGGACTGGCAGGTTGTGGGCAATGACCCTGGCGGGATGCGTTACAGCTCGCTCACACAGATCAATCGCGCAAATGTAAACAAGCTGCGCAAGGCTTGGGAATTTGTGGTGGATGATGCATCTGAGCGCAGCACGCTGGAATGCACGCCCATCGTTATCGCAGGCATCATGTACCTCACCACAGTCAATCAGAAAGTTGTTGCCTTGCAGGCGGCGACGGGCAAGACGATTTGGCAGTTTGATCCATCGGCTGGTGGTGTAAACCGTGGCGTTGCTTATTGGAGTGATGGCAAGGCGAAGGGGAAACGGCGCATCCTGTTCGGAACGGGCAATGGACGCCTCTGGAGCATCGATGCGTTGACCGGTAAGCCAGATCCAAGCTTTGGTAAAGGCGGCTTTATCAACCTCAAGGATGGCTTTGAGCGTGACCTCTCTGGAGTTAATCTGTCCGTTACTTCTGCAGTCGCCATCTATCAGAACATTGCTATTGTCCCTGTGGTGAACTCGGAAGGACAGCCTGGCGCGCCGGGGGATGTTCGTGCGTTCGATGTCCGCAGCGGTAAGGAAGTTTGGCGATTCCATACTGTGCCAAAGCCCTATGAGGCGGGTAGTGAAACGTGGCTGACGGATGGTTGGAAAAACCGCACAGGCGCTAACCCTTGGAGCGGCTTTACGGTGGATGCAGCTCGTGGGATTGTCTTCTGCCCAATTGGATCAGCAGCATCCGACTTTTATGGCGGTGATCGCCCAGGAAACAATCTGTTTGCAAACTCCACGGTTGCATTGGATGCCCGTAATGGCAAGCGCATTTGGCATTTCCAAACTGTCCATCATGATCTCTGGGATCACGACAATCCGTGTCCACCGCTTGTCGTAAGTGTTACGAGTAAGGGCAAGCGTATAGATGCTGTTGCGCAGCCAACTAAGACAGGTTTTATTTATGTTTTCGATAGGGTGACGGGGCGTAGCTTGTTTCCAATTGTAGAAAAGGCCGCACCAAAGTCAACGGTTCCAGGTGAGTGGACATCCGCGACGCAGCCCATGCCACTCGCTCCTCCACGCTTGTCCCGATCTGGCTTTACCGATGCTGATGTCACAAACCGGACACCGGATGCAGCGGAAAGCGTTCGAGAGCAGCTGAAGTCGCTCGTCTATGGCAAGGAGCACCTTCCGCCAAGTATTCAGGGGACGCTTGTTGCACCGGGTTTCCATGGAGGGGCCACTTGGTCAGGGGCCAGCTTTGATCCTGAGACCGGCATTTTGTATATCAATACAAATGACATTCCATCCGTGATGGGGCTTACTGCAAATGGACGCGGTGGCTATGACTTCAATGGTTACCAGTGGTTTAACGATCATGAAGGGTTTCCGGGGATTAAGCCGCCTTGGGGATGGCTGACTGCGGTGGATTTGAACAAGGGGACGTTTGCTTGGAGGCGTGTGTTTGGTGCCTACCCTGAGCTTGAAGCTAAGGGGCAAAAGGGGCTTGGCGCTCAGTCGTTTGGCGGGACAATTGTAACCAAGGGTGGGTTGGTCTTTATTGGTGGCTCGCCGGATGAGAAATTTAGAGCGTATGACAAGCTGACGGGTAAGGAGCTCTGGGCGGCAGATCTCGGGGCTGGTGGCTATGCAACCCCTTGTACCTACATGGTCAATGGAAAGCAATATGTTGTGATTGCTGCGGGTGGCGGTGGGAAACTTGGTACTAAGTCTGGCAATAAGTACATCGCATTTGCTATCGATTAGAAAAACACATGCATGGATTCGACTGTAAAGCGGCGAATCTATCAGCGGACTCTTTGTCAAGATTGAGGTATGGTTATGGAAGAACTTACGCGACGGCGATTTATCTCCGGTTCAGCGCTTAGCGCAGGAGCATTGTGGATGGCAGCAGGCAATCAGGCGTTGGGGCAATCTGCCAATGAGAAGCTGAATATCGGCATCATCGGAACGAACAACCGTGCGTTGGCCAACATCGATGGCGTGCAATCACAAAACATCACCGCTATCTGTGACATCGATGATGAATACATCGCCGTTGCAAAGAAGCGCTTTCCAAATGCCGTTGTCTACACGGATTATCGCAAGCTTGTGGAGCAAAAGGGCCTCGATGCGGTTGTCATCAGCACACCTGACCACAACCACGCTCCAGCAACATCATTTGCGCTGAATCATAACCTCCACGTCTACTGCGAGAAGCCACTGACGCACACGGTCGAAGAAGCCCGCAAGATTGCTGAGCTCACCAAGAAGAAGAAGCGTGTCACCCAAATGGGCACGCAGATTCATGCTGAGCCAAACTATCGCCGCGTTGTGGAGCTAATCCGTAGTGGTGCGATTGGAAATGTTCTTGAAGTCCACACTCGTGTTGGAAAAGCATGGTCCGGGCGTGAGCTCGAGCCTTACTCCGAAGGTACTCCAGAGAACATGCACTGGGATGAGTGGCTTGGCCCTTGCCCGACGGCGCCTTATCACCCTGTTTTCCACCCAGCGCGCTGGCGCGGCTATTGGGCGTACGGAAATGGCACGCTTGGGGATATGGGATGTCACCATCTCGACCTCGTGTTCTGGGCGCTTGACTTACGGCACCCGACGCGCATCGCAGCATCCGGTCCACCTGCACATCCGCAGTTTGCCCCTGAAGGCGTCAAGGTCGAATATGACTTCCCGGCGCGCGGAAGCCAACCAGCGGTGAAGGTCACTTGGTACGATGGCAACCTTGCTGGCGAAGCTTTCAAGAAGGCTGGCGCGCAATCCTGGGGCGATGGCTCCTTGTTCATCGGAGACAAGGGAATGCTCCTCGCTGACTACGGCGGATATCGCCTGTTGCCAGAGGACAAGTACAAGGGCTTTGTAGCTCCTGCAAAGTCTATTCCTGATTCGATTGGTCACTACGAAGAGTGGATGCAGGCAATTCGTAACGGCGGCCCGACCACGTGTAACTTCGATTATGCTGGTGCTCTCACAGAAACGGTCCTTCTAGGAACGGTTGCTTATCGTACCGGCGAGCCAATCGAATGGGATGGTCGTAAGCTCAAGACGAACAACGAGCGCGCAAATGCATTGCTGCGTAAGGAATATCGCAAGGGCTGGAAGGTCTAATCGGGCCCTCCTAAACCGCAAAAGTCCCCGTCAGGTTCTTCCAGACGGGGACTTTTTTATCTCTCTGGTCGGTTGGTCTACGACAGCATCGCTTGCACAAACAAGTCTGGATGAAATTCACGCAAATCACCCGGCTTCTCACCAACACCGACGAGCTTGACTGGAATGCCCAGCTCCTCACGAAGCGTCACAACAATGCCACCGCGAGCGGTTCCATCGAGCTTTGCAAGCACAATCCCTGTCACGCCTGCTGCCTGTGTAAACTCCTTGGCTTGGGTTACTGCATTCTGGCCAGTCGTCGCATCGAGGGTGAGCAAGACTTCATCGGGGGCACGTCCGAGCTCGCGCTCGCAAACCCTACGAATCTTGGCTAGCTCTTCCATGAGGTTGGTGCGCGTATGGAGGCGTCCTGCCGTGTCCACTAAAACCAAGTCGGCGCCACGGGCTTTTGCTGCATGAATCGCATCGAATACAACGGCTGCAGGGTCTGCATTTTCATGTTGGCGAATGAGCTCCGCTCCGCTCCGCTCAGCCCAAATGGCCAGCTGGTCAGCCGCCGCGGCCCGGAATGTATCCGCCGCCGCCAAAATGACTTTCTTGCCCGCCTGTACTTCGTTATATGCGAGCTTGCCGAGGCTGGTTGTCTTACCGACGCCGTTCACTCCGACCATCAGGTATACGGTCGGGCCACTTGGTGCGATGCTTAAGCGGTGGTCTTCGGGTTTGCCAAGCGTATCCACGATGACGGACATCAACGTCGTTCGGACATCGTTGGCATCCTTCAGACGGCCATCCCGGACACGTTCGCGGACTTCATCCAAGATCTTGTCGACCGTACGCAGACTTAAATCTGCCGCAAGGAGCGCTTCTTCAAGTTCCTCGAGGAGCTCATCATCGACTTTCCCCCGACCAGTAAACAATGTGTCAACAGATTGAAACAGATTCTGAAATATGCCGCGTCTTGCCATCTTGGAATAAGCGTACCATGCAGACCTCATCTAATGAGCTTTACACCCCGTGGCACAATTCCGCCCTGACACTTCGCATCCCGTAACGTAGCGTCCCGCTACTGCTTTCACCGTGCTGTCTCTTGCAACACCCAAAATGCATTTGCTCACCCGCCTGTCCTCCGTGAGAAAAGTGGCTTGAAAGTTCATGCATCGATGCACCGTAGAATAGCCCAGCAATGCAGATCTCCTTTGAAGGATTAAGCCGATGTCCGACTCTAACCATCAAGGTGGTGAAACGTTGGCAACGCTTGCAATTAATCTGCTCCCAATCAAGAGGCATTGGATGGCGATAAGGTCATCCACCGATGATGCCCATTTGGTGCAGGAAGCTGCCCGTGGCAATCAGGTTGCTTTTCGCCAGCTGTATGAACGCTACTATCGTCCGATGGCCTCGGTGATCTTTCGCGTTGGCGGTACGTTTGTGGATGTGGACGATGTTTTGCAGGACGTTTTTCTGCGTGCGTGGAATGGGCTTCCAGGCTTTCGGCAGGATGCACAGTTTTCCACTTGGCTCTATCGTATTGCCGTGAATACAGCGCTCCGCCACAGGGAAAAGCGTAAGGCAGAGCGCGATCGGACACAAGAAGACCTTGAAGGCGACTCGCATTTTCTGGAAGCAGGCGAGAGCCCAACAGAGGCAACACGCCAGGCATTGCTTGATCCCGCGGATGTTGCCATCAATGCGAACCAGGCTCTGGTCCTGCGCGCGGCAGTCGATCGCTTGGGTGAGAAACATCGTAGTGTTGTGACGATGTATTACTACGATGGAAAGTCATGTGATGAGATAGCTGAGCTCTTAGGGACATCGGTTGGGACGATTTGGTCGCGGCTACATTATGCAATGAAAAAGTTGAAAGATACGATGGAGACTGAGCGATGACATCATTACATGAAAGGTTGTGTACATGGGTGCAAGTCAAGCACTTGTATCAACCTTCGCGAAATGGTCTCCTTGATGCTTACCTGCAACATCACGTCGCACACTGTGACAATTGTAAGCATGAGATAGAAGCCATTCAGGTCCTTGGTACGGCTGTCGCTGAGCTGGACTTTACCGTTTCTGCATCTCCCGATGATGCATCCTGGGCTCGGTTGTCCGCATCCCTTCCACAACGCGAATTCAACCCTGCCGTTGATGATATTGCTCTGTTCCCAAAACAACGTCCCGTGTACTTGCGCAATTTTGCCTATGGCGCAATCGCCTGTGCCTTTGCAGGTGTCGCCTTTGGTGCTATCTATTTCAAGACATCCCGCGGTGATGCACCTGTCGGTACGCCGAAAGTCGCCGTAAATGCATCGGCAAACGTGAATGTCAAAGCTCCTGCCGAGAAGGAAGACACCGCACTTGCGTTTACCCGTGAGCAGGCACAGCAGGTCGCAACCGTGGACAACACGACAAGCGATCCATTTGCAAAATCCGTGGCTGAGTCTGATACACCAGCTGACTTACCGCCTGACTTACCGCCTGTGGTTGTAAACAAGCCTGTAAGTGATAAGCGTACGGGCGGACGAAAACCGTTGATCGTCGCAAGCGCTCCGCCGCAAGCAAGTCAACTTGATGTACGTCCTCCAGAGACTGCCTTAGAGATGGCCCCGCAAATAGCCGCGGACCAGCTACCTGCCGCATCGAGAATGGCGACGCGTTCAAGTGCCGCCCCATTGCAAAGTGTTGCAACAATGGATGCGCCTCAACAGGGGGCAACCCCAGCTTCGTATATGCCATCGCCTGCGATGGAGCTTACCGAGACTCAGAACCGCCTCCGGAGTCTCCTTCAGTAATGGAAATACAGCGGATTGCAACAGCTTTTCGAAGTGCAGATGCTGCCCTACGCGGTGGAAACATCCGCAAATCAGCAACCTTTCTTGGCGATTTGGCTAAGGTGGAAGCAAATGTCGTTATCCAGTGGACAGCGGCACTTGCGTTTATCCAGCTGCGCGACCTTATCACGGCTAATCAGTTTTTGGCGAAAGCACAAGCATCCACGCATGGCGATCC
>CAIYBQ010000607.1 GCA_903924445.1 uncultured Armatimonadota bacterium
GACCGTGCGGACTGCGTCGTTTGGCTACAGACGTTGCTTGCTCTCAAAGAGGTGGGCGCGTGCCCGGATGTCCTCTTTGCAGCGACCACCTCTGAAGAGCTTGGCGGTCACGGCGCGCTGTGGCTGCTCGGTGGAACCCGCCCGGATATCTGTATTGCGCTCGAGATCGCGCCGATTGCCCCCGATAACGACTTGCAGCTCACACCTACGCCGACCTGCTGGTCCACGGATGGCTACTCACCAACAGCGCCAAGCGATCTTGACTTGGTTGCGGCGGCGGCAAAGGCAGCGGGAACGGGCGTCAGTTTCCATGCACTGACACGCGGCGGCTCGGATGCTAGCTGCGCTGCGGCATCCGGGCACTGCGCACGCCCCATCACGCTGGCACTCCCGGTTGACAACACGCACGGCTTTGAAGTGATGCACATTGGGGCCATCGGTGCCCTTACGCAGCTGACGACAGCACTTCTGAAAACTCTGTGAGACACGCGGCAACATGGCCGTAGAAATGAGTGAACGATCATGATGCAAGCAAAAGCAGCCATTTTGGCCGAAGCCATTCCCGGTACTGAATTCTCTTGAATCCCTTCCGCTCAGCTCAATTTCACAAACCAAGCGCACCAAACACCTAAGAAATAAATCAGATGTAGCCCCCACGCTGCACAAAGGAAAACGATTATGATTCAAGCAAAAGCTGCCATTTTGGCCGAAGCAGGCAAAGATGTCGAAGTCGTCGATATTCAAATTGGGGACATCGCACCGGATGATGTCATTATCGATGTCGCAGCAAGCGGCGTCTGCCACACCGACCTGACGATCAAAATGCAGCAGGGTGCCGGGATGAAATTCCCTATCATCCTTGGCCACGAGGGCGCGGGAATCGTCCGCAAGGTCGGCGCAAATGTGTCGCATCTGTCGATTGGTGACCCGGTCTGTATCGCCTACCGCGCGCCGTGTGGGACCTGTCCAAGCTGCCGCCGCGGCGATCCGCGTCACTGCTACATGGCGCTGCGTCCGAAGACGGCGATTACACGAACATCGGATGGCGCAGCGTGTTCACAAGTCCTGCGCTGTGGGACCTTTGCGACATCCACGGTGGTGCATTCGAAAGCCGCAATCCGGATGCCGGATGCGATGCCTCTTGACAAAGCCTGTCTGCTTGCGTGCGGTGTGATCACGGGTGTTGGCGCCGCGATGAACACAGTCACGGTTTTCCCCGGAGCAAGCGTAGCGGTGGTCGGCTGCGGCGGCGTTGGGCTGAGTGTAATTCAGGGCGCGCGGCTTCAAGGCGCAAAGCAAATCATCGCCGTGGATGTCAACCCGGTCAAGCTGCAGTGGGCCAAGGACTTTGGCGCAACGGATATTGTGGATGCGCGTGACTGCGACCCGGTAGCCGTCGTACGTGGGTTGGTCAAGGATGAGTGGCCAGGCTACGAAGGCGGCGTTGACTTTGCATTTGAGGCGACGGGGCTGATGAAGTGCATCGATCAGGCGGTCCGGATGGTGAATTACAATGGCACCGCGGTGAATATTGGCTTCCCGGGCCCGGATGCGGAAGTGACATTGAATGTTGGGAATATCGACACTGGTGTGTACTGGAACAAGGTGAATCTAAAGGTTTGCCACTGCGGGGATGCGCTGCCAAGCCACGATTTCCCATTGCTTGCGCAGTACTACCTGCAGGGTCGTCTGGACCTCGATGCGATGGTCACGCAAAAGATTGGCTTGAACGATGTTGAAGAGGCATTCCACCTCATGGAAACAGGGAATGTCATCCGCAGTGTGATTGAGTTCTAGAGCGAATCAGAGTAACGAGAAAGCCCCCGGGGAAACCCGGAATATTCTCCACAATGTGATTAAAAAAAGAAGCCCTGGGGAGACGTGAAGTTGTCGCCCCGGGGCTTCTTCGTTAGCGAAGCGCTAGCTCTTCTTGAGGAGCTTCAAATCCGCCATCCACTCTTCGAAACGAACTTGCCATGTGCCGAAGGGGATGCCCTTACGCTCGCTGATCGCGCCACCATGACCGCCATGGCCATAGATGTGAAGCTCTGCCTCAACGCCAGCCGTAAACAGCAGGTTGTAGTATTCGACTGTTTGCTTGGCGTGAAAGTCATCATCCTTGCCGGCGCTGGTCAAAAACGCAGGACCCGCATCGGATGGGATTGAAAAGTACATCGGGCTCCAGCCCGCGTAAACCAATGCAACAAAGTCTGGCCGGCAGCCTTGACGTTCGATTGGATCGGCAGCGGTGGACTTGCCCGCATCGTTACGCATATGCACGAGCGCAGCGAGCGCTCCGCCTGCTGAAAAACCCAGAATTCCAACACGCTTTGGATCGATGCCCCACTCTTTGGCATTTGCGCGGCAGATACGGAATGCGCGCTGCGTATCCTGCAGCGCCTCCCCTTCAACCGTGTACTTGTAACCCGGAGTAAACGCAAGACGGTACTTCAAAACCGCAGCCGCGACGCCGCGTTGATTCAGCCACTCTGCAATCTGCGTCCCCTCGTTCGGCCAACCCAGCTCACGGTGTCCACCACCCGGCGCAACGATGACCATCGTGCCGTTAGCCTTGTCCTTTGGAGGAAGGTGAACGGAAATGATCGGATTGTGGACATTCTTGATGTTGAAGTACTGCCCGGGTTTTGCATCCGGTGGAGTCAGAATCTCTTTCTCGTTTTGCCCCTGCAGCGTCGGGTGTCCGGGTGGGTAGAGCGGGATGATGGTGGGAGCTTGTGTCTGGGAATGCGCAGCAGATATCGCGCAAACTGCACAAAGAATTGGAAGAACGATGCGGAGGATGTTCATGAAACGACCTTCACCTACATCCA
>CAIYBQ010000608.1 GCA_903924445.1 uncultured Armatimonadota bacterium
GGCTGGGAAGTGGATTATCGATGCACGTGGCCAGGGAAACATGGTGGCTTGGGACTTAGCCCCGCAGCTTGCGATAAAGCGAACGGTTGCAGGGGTTTGCGTGACACGTGTTGACATCGCCGATGTGGGAGCCTTACCAGAGACACAGCAGCGCCGCCGGGAGCTGGTCATCGAACCTGCAAAGGGCGCGCGTCGCCGTAAGGTTGTTGTGCTGGTGGATGAGCGGACGCAGAGCCAGAGCGAGGTTTCTGCGATGTTCTTCAAGGCGCTTGGAGCAGTTGTTCTGGGCAGCCGAACCGCTGGGACGGTCGGGGATGTGACCGATATTCAGGTGCATCCAGATGTTCGGTTATCGTTCTCCGGTCAGGATGTGCTGACGCCGTGGGGTGTGAGTCTGCATGGCCGCGGTCTTGATATCGATGTGCAGGTACGGGAAACGCCCGCTGCGGTGCGCAGCGGGCGTGATCTGCCGCTGGAAGCGGCACTAAGGATTCTGTCCAAGGGCTGATGATGCCCTGGCGTGAAGAGACTACTTTACTGGCGTAAGTACCGTTGGTCCACCGGTGCCGATGAGCTCAAGGTTGCCTTCTTTGAGCGCCCAGGTTACCGACTGATTCAGGTTTGACTTCACGTTGGCAGGTAGCATTGCCATGATGTCTTTGCCACCCGCTTTCACGGATGTGATCGTGATGTCAAGCTTTTCGCCATTCACTTTGTATGTGCCTTCGGCATCCACGGAACCCATCGGGGATGCGGCAGTCTGCTTGACCTTGTTATCAGCGGTGAATTCGATGGTCGAGCCGGTCATTCCTGCGACGGTTCCTGACCATTTTCCAACAGGGGATGGCTTTGCGCAGCCAACAAGCGAAACACCCAATGTGGCCACAACGGCGATTACGGAACAGATACGCATAGATGGAAGCATCAGCATCCCTCCAGATTAAAGTTAATCCAATATACCGGAACCCATTGAGGTGGCTTCGGAAATTCTACAATTCACGCACCACTTTTCTGAAACTTCTGTACAATGTACAAGTTGTATTGGTATATCTTCGCCTTGGTTGGGTGAGAGAGCAGCTAGCTATGAAATTAAGTCGTCAGTGGATTGGAATCACATTACTCATAGCCGTTGGACACGGTGTTTGGGCATATACGGTTCTTCCAGAGCGGGTGGCAAGTCACTGGGATGGAGCGGGTAATCCCAATGGCTACATGAGCCGGGATGCCTTTGTCAGCTTTTACCTTTGGCTGATGGTTGGACTTTCAACATTGTTCGGCGGCATCGGTGCGTTGATTCGCGTCACCCCCAACGATGCTATCAACCTCCCAAATCGCGAGTATTGGCTGACCCCAGAGCGCCGCGAAGCTACCATCGCTACGATCTCGCAACAGATGAATGCCTTTACCATCATGATGAATGCGTTCATGATTGGTATCCATCAGCTCAGCATCATGGCAAACCTCACGCCTGACAAACATCTAAGCAATGGCGTCTGGGTCTTGCTCGTTGGCTTTCTCGGAGGCACGGGATATTGGATTTATAGAATGATGGCTGAGTTCAAGCTGCCGCAAACGCCTATCGAATAGTTCTAGGGGTGAACGATACGAAAAAGCCTCCCAGATTTCCCGGGAGGCTTTTCGCATTTTGCAAAGCTTCGCGTCTTTACGACACGGTTGCCAGCCACGTCTCAGCCATGATTTTGTGCCCGTTTGGACTTGGGTGTACTCGGTCCCCAGCGATGTCCTTCACTGTTGCGCCCTGCAGCATGTGGTAGTTGTACATCGCCTGTGTATCCACAAGGTACGCACCAAATTCGCCCGCCAGCTCAGTCACAATCTGACGATACTCATCCATACGCGCACGCATCGGTTCCGCCTCATTCGCCTCAACCAAGAATGGGGTCATCAGGACCAGACCACCCTTAAGGTTTGGACGAACACGTGTCAAGAGCGCACGATACGTGGCCTTGTAATCTGCTGGCAACACGCCAACGCCGCGCTTGTCAAACTGACGCCAGACATCGTTGGTGCCAATCATGACGGAGAGCCAATCCGGCTTGAGGTTGATGACATCATTGTCCCAGCGGGCAGCCAGATCGCGAACGGTGTGACCCGAGATGCCTGTGTTCAATACAACGTTGTCCTTGAGACGCTCCTGGGCAATCGCAACATAGCCACTGCCAAGACCAGCACCCTTACCAACGGGACGTGCACGCCCACAGTCCGTAATCGAATCACCGGTGAAGAGCACGATGGCTCCCTTTGCAATCTTCATGAATTTTCTCCCAAACGCTACGCACGCTTGACTTCGCGCAGCGTCAACCGACTGATTATCGTACCAATCGCGAGCAATGTGCCAGAAACGTAGAAAACCACCTGGCTTCCACCGCTAAGGCCATGCAACAGGCTCGCGCCACCTGCTCCCAGAAAGGCACCAATGCCTTGCACGAGTCTAACAGAACCAATCAAGCCACCACGCTCATGGTCATCCGCCAAATCGGAGAGATAGGCCATGTACGCAGGAAAGGCCATCACAAATCCGATACCCAGCAGCGCTCCAAGCGCCACCACCAACAGCTGACTCTGAACAACAAAAATCAACCATAAACTGGCTGTACAAAGCAACATCCCGAGCTGGATACTCGTTGTCTTTCCCCAGCGATCCGTTAGGTGACCAATCGGAATACTCACCGCACCAATACACATCGCCGGAATCAGCAAGACCTTGCCAAATGTCGACTCGGACAAACCAAAGCGATTAATAAAGTACGTCTTGACATACGGGCCAATCAAACCCACCGCCAAAAAGATGACAAACCCCAGCAGCATCACCATCGGGATGCGCTTCCACGTGCGCTTCAGGGCATCGATAGAAAAGGCACTCCCGGCTTCGTGGCCCGCCGGACGCTTGTGCGTGTCTGCCTTGCCGGGTGCAACCAGGTAGCCAAACACCGCAGCGAGGAGAAAACATCCACCCGCAAGATAAAAACTTGGATTGTAGTGCTCAGGCTGCGCCAGCGTGAACTTGGCACCAAACTTATCGTTCACAAGCCCTGCGCAATACGGACCGATCGCAATCCCCGCGAGATATGTAGTATTGAGCACCGTCATCGCACGCGCCTGACGCTCCGGCGCACACCGGTCACCGATGCTCGCAAACACACTTGGCCAGAGCATCGATGCGCCGATGCCATCCAATGCCCGCATCACCAACAGCAGCGGAATCGCGACTCCATTACCCACATCCTTGAGTGGAATAAATGCCGTTCCAAGACTTGTGAAAACAGACAACATCGCGCCAAGAAACATCATCCTGCGACGACCCACACGGTCGGCCAGCGCTCCCATAGGGGAGTTACCAGCAGCTTCTGCGGTGTAAAAAATCGCCATCGCAATGCCCGGGAGGCTGGCAAGGCCCAAACCCTGCTCGAGGAGCATCGGGAGCGATGAAATGTTGACAATCACAAAGCCCAGCTCCGCAAGACCTGCGACAGCCGAGAGGACAATCAGAAAGAGCCACTCGGGCACAGCTAGCTTTGACACAGGGAGAGTATACAACTGTCACTCTTACTGGGGTTCCCGATAGCAAATTCACGCATGACCAGTAAGGTACACTTTTGACGCTATGGCAGAACATATTGGAATTGACCTCGGAACCACACACTCGCTCGTTGCAGCCACCATCAATGGGGTTCCAACCGTCCTTCCGGATCCCGAAACCGGCGATGCGCTTCTCCCGAGCATCGTTCACTTCGCCGCTGATGACTCCATCCTCGTCGGAAATGCTGCAGAAGCCCTCCTCGTCACCGATCCGCTGACCACCATTTACTCCGCCAAACGCCTGATGGGCCGCGGGGCCGGCGATAGCGAAATGGCATCCGATGGCCTTGCCTACGCAATCACATCCGATTGCCAAGTCCTCCTCCCAAATGGCACACGCATCTCCGCACCCGCCGTCGCATCCCATATCCTCCAAACGCTCGCCGCACGCGCCGCCGCCGCACTCGGCACAACCGACATCAAAGCCGTCATCACCGTGCCCGCATACTTCAACGATGCGCAGCGCCAGGCGACACGCGATGCCGCAGCACTCGCCGGCCTCGCCGTCGACCGCATCATCAATGAACCCACCGCAGCCAGCCTCTCGGTTGGGCTCCACCGCTTGACCACCGCCACCATCGCCGTCTATGACCTTGGAGGCGGCACATTCGATGTCTCTATCCTCAAGCTAGAAGATGGCGTCTTTGAAGTCCTCTCGACCGGTGGCGATACGCGCCTCGGCGGGGATGACTTTGACCAGGCGATCGCCACCTGGCTTCAGGGGTTTGGCTTGCAACTGCCACCAGCTGAGCTCCGTATCTCAGCCGAGGCCGGTAAGGTGGCTCTGTCAAAAAACCTTAGCACCGATGTCCTTGGCGTTGTTCTGACACGCCCAGTGTTCGAAAAGCTGATCGGCGAAACCGTCGAGCGGACCATCACGCTCACCGCTGCCGCACTCGCCGATGCCGGCCTAACAACCGCTGGAATCGATGCCGTTGTCCTCGTTGGCGGTAGCACCCGTGTTCCGCTTGTGCGCAGCCGCGTGGAAGCGTACTTCGGCAAACCCGCCCTCACGGATGTCGACCCTGACCAAGTCGTCGCTCTCGGCGCTGCCATCCAGGCCGATATCCTCGCCGGAAACCGGACGGACACACTGCTCCTCGATGTCACACCGCTGTCCCTGGGCATCGAGACCATCGGCGGCGCAACCGAAAAACTCATCTACCGCAACACCCGCATCCCAACCCAGGCCATCGAGCACTTCACGACCAGCAAGGATGGCCAGACGAAAGTCCTCATTCATGTTGTGCAGGGAGAGCGCGAAATGGCTGCGGACAACCGCTCCCTCGCACGTATTGAGCTTGAAGGCATTCCCGCGCTTCCGGCAGGCGTTCCGAAAGTCAATGTGACATTCCGCATCGATGCAAATGGAATCCTCCGCGTGGATGCCAACGAAGAGCGCAGCGGCATCAAAGCTGTTGTGCGGGTGAAGCCGACGTATGGCATCGAGCAATCGGATGTCCGTGCGGCGGTCAGGGCATCGTTTGTCCATGCAGACGAAGATGTCGCGGCGCGTACACGGGCAGACATGGTAAACGAAGCGACCAGCGCACTCATCGGGCTTTCAAAGCTCTTTGTGACCCACCGTGACCGCCTCGAAGCCGAGACGATTGAAGCAATCACCGCCGCACGTGTGGTCCTCGAGGATGCCATCGCAAATGCGCCAGACCACTCCACAATCCGCGAAGCATGGGATGCGCTTGAAGATGTCGCAAGGCCGCTCGCAGAGCTTGCGATGAGCGATATCGCGACAAACCTCGTCAGTGGAAAGACGCTCACGGATGCTCTTGCATTCCTCGAAGAGCGCTCCCGGGAGCGTAAGGGGCTGGACACACCCGGCGCATGATGCGCCTTCAGATGGTCACAGCTAAACCCATCATTTGGCTGTTCGGGGATGAGGCGGCAAACGACTTACGCGATTCGCTGAAAGCCTTGAGTGGTGTCGACATCGATATTCGTTGTTACGCCTACATCGGAGCGACGCTTGAGAGTGTGATGGATGCACAGCTCTTAATGGCAATTGGGAGCGGAACCCTGCCAAGTACGATTATTGTGGCCGCGGGAGCCTACGATGCGTTTCTCATCGCGATGGGTGGTGGAGATACGAACATCGCTGCTGCGCAATTTGAGACGCGTGTCAAACGTCTCAAAACCGCGCTTCGGCTCCGTGCAATGGAACACATCCCGTTACTCGTACATTCCTCGCTTGGTAGCGAAACACTTTGCACTAGACTAGGAATACCTTTGGATTGGGCGGAACAGGTGCGTACGCATGGGTGTGCTGAACCTGCTGCGACCGGGATATTCGAAACGCTGCTTATTGGTTTGGGTTGTGGAAAGGATGCTGCTCATGAAACGTCGTGATGTATTGCTTGGACTCGCTGGTGTTGCGCTCGTTCCATCGATGGCGCTTGCCAAAGAACCTGAGTTTCGAATCATCGAGTCCGCAACGGGAAAAGAAGTCCGCTGGAAGTCGATGCTGGATATTGCAGCCAAATCGGATGCCGTTTTTGTTGGTGAGCAGCACGATGACCCTGAAACGCACCGCATTGAGCTCGCAATCCTCGAAGACCTCCACGAGCGCGTAGGGCGCCGCTTGATTTTGACCATGGAGATGTTTGAGCGGGACCAGCAAGTCGTTCTTGACCAGCACCTCGCAGGTGTCCTCAC
>CAIYBQ010000609.1 GCA_903924445.1 uncultured Armatimonadota bacterium
CCCCCACGCGGGCTCTGATCACTGACACAGTAACGGGAAGCCTCCGCAAGCCACACATGCATGCGGAGGCTTCTCTGTGTCCGGACATCAAAAACTGCCTCGTAAACCAACCAGCCAATCATCCGAAAATCGCCCCCGGTTAATCCGAAACAGACATCCATCTGT
Organism: uncultured Armatimonadota bacterium; assembly: GCA_903924445.1. GTDB lineage: Bacteria > Armatimonadota > Armatimonadia > Armatimonadales > Armatimonadaceae > CAIRTT01. Next base: position 166 of record CAIYBQ010000609.1, read on the forward strand.
CATAATCCGGTCGAACATCTCTCACAATCAGGAGCATCTAACATGAGCACCGTCACCCTTAAAGGCAACCCACTCGATGTCGCAGGGACATTTCCAGCCGTCGGAACCACCGCGCCAGCATTTTCGCTCGTCGCGAAAGACCTCTCCGATGCCACACTCGAAACCTATTCCGGCAAGCGCAAAGTCCTGAACATCTTCCCAAGCATCGATACCCCAACCTGCGCCGCATCCGTTCGCCGCTTCAATACCCTGGCATCCGGACTCGACAACACCGTCGTCCTTTGCATCTCGGCAGACCTGCCATTTGCACAGTCGCGTTTCTGCGGTGCAGAAGGCATCGAGAATGTGCACAACCTCTCGACGATGCGCGGTGCTTCCTTCCTCAATGACTACGGCGTCGAGCTGACAAGCGGCCCACTCGTTGGCCTCACTGCACGTGCTGTCGTAGTCCTCGGCGAAGACAACACCGTCCTCCACAGCGAGCTGGTGGCCGAAATCGCCGATGAGCCTAATTACGATGCGGCACTCGCTGCACTCGCTGGCAGCTAGTTTCTTCGATGGTCGAAACGTTCAGGCACGCGAATTGCCCTGAACGTTAGCATCGGGATATTAGTTATCTATCGATACACCCTCGGGGAAGGACGATCTCCCCGGGGGTAATTTTTTGTCCCATCTAACAAATCACGGCTTTGGCATGGTTTCTGCTAATTCTATGATCATCGGTATCAAATCATCTATACCTACCTACAAGCCTTCCTTCGCATTGCATTGCATTAGGACGGCTTTTTTTGTCGCGGTAGCATGGAGACATGAACATCGCTGTTATCGGATGCGGCAAAATGGGCACCGCCCTTATCCATGGCTGGATCGCTGCTGGAATCACATCGGCATCGCATATCCGAGTCCTAACAGCATCGCCCGCATCCGCGCAGGCACTCCACGACCATTATGGGGTTGTTCCCGCTACCGACATCAATGATGCCACCGCTGGCGCAGACTTCATCGTACTTGCGGTCAAGCCGTTCGTAATGCCATCCGTGCTGCCAAATGTCGCGGATGCCATCCCAGCGAACGCCACCATCATTTCAGTCGCTGCTGGTATCCCGATTTCGACCTACGAAGCAGCGTTCGGCTCGGAAACTTCGATTGTCCGTGCGATGCCAAACACCCCCGCTGGCATCCAAAAAGGTGCAACGGGAATCGCCTTCAATGCTGCTGTACCGGTGGGGCAACGTGAAACCATTGTCGAACTTTTCAACGCAGTCGGCATCACCGAAGTCGTTCCTGAATCCCAAATGGATGCTGTTAATGGCCTGAGTGGCAGCGGTCCCGGGTTTGCATTTACGCTTATCGAAGCGATGATAGATGGCGGTGTCCTCGCGGGTCTCCCGAGGCCTGTTGCACGCCGGCTGGCAGCACAAACAATGCTTGGTGCAGCGCAGCTAATCCTTGAGACGAATCATCACCCGGGGCAGCTCCGTGACATGGTCACCACTCCCGCTGGCACCACCATGGCTGGTCTCAATGTCCTTGAAAACCGGGCGGTCCGTGCGGCGATCATGGATGCCATTGTCGCAGCGAGAGACCGTTCGACGGAGCTCGGCGAGCAGTACCGCTAACCCTGTAACAGCGCTTCAACCTGCCGGGC
>CAIYBQ010000610.1 GCA_903924445.1 uncultured Armatimonadota bacterium
GATCCGAATGCGATTATCGCTAAGCTCAGTGGATAAATCGAACATCCATTAAGAGGTAATCCTAAAGATGTTTGCGGATGAACGCCCACGCGATGTCATCTCGCCACTCATGTCCGCCATCGAAGACAGTGAACTCAAACTTGTCTTCGATGCCAAGCTTGGTGTAGTACGCCTTTGATTTTGGTGCGAGGAGGATTCCACCATCCCGGTGGTCATCATCATCATCCTTACCCGCCTGCAGATGAAGCGCCCGCGGGCAAATCAATGCGGCGATATCAGAGTCTTGGAAGAGGCTGATGCGATCCATGTGGATGAAGTCGCTCGGCAGACCAAGCTCGGATTTCAGGTAGCGCCACTCTTGCACACCGTAGTAGCAGCTGGATGCCGTCACCTTAATGCGCTTATCGAAGGCGGGAGCCATTAAGGCGTAGAAGCCGCCGTAGGAGAGCCCCACCATCCCGATACGTTTGGCATCGATTTCAGGTCGCTTCGTGAGTGTATCCAGGCTTTTGGTAATCTTCCAGGTTTCGACCGCACTGATGCTGGTGCCGAGAAGGCGAAGACGTGCATCGATGCGGTTGCGGACATCGCCAGGATAGCCATCCGCCTGAAAGAGATGCTGTGGTGCAAAGACGGCGTAACCTTCCGTTAGCGCTCCACGGACCATGTTGTGGTAGTTACCACCGCCATTAAAGAGGGCGACTTCGGGGGAGCCTCCCCCACCGTGCATCGAGATGATGAGCGGGAGCTTGCCTTTAGCTTTGAGGGGGACGGCGTAAATGCCCTCAGCGTTGACACCGGGGAGTACGGGGATGTGGACGCGATGGTAGGTCGCGATGTCATCCGTTGCGATGAGTTCGAAGCGTGGCTTTTCAGTCGCGGCGGGCTGGCCGGGTGGCGGGTAGCCAATCGAGGCGGCGAACGCCTTACGGTAAGACTCTGTCGAGCGGTCAAAGGCTTTGGGGGAGCTGTAGTCGGGCGTGAGGAGTAACGCGAGCCGGGATGTGTCTTTACGGAGCGTGGCGATGTAGCCTTCCAGCTCGCGAGCCTGCTCGGTTCGCAGCGGGTTGGATTTTGAGACGGGCTCATTATAGAGGCGTGGTGGAGTCTGTCCACTGGCGGATACGACGCCGGAGCAGACGGACAAGATGGCGGATAGGATGATGAAGGGCTTGATTCGCATGGGCGATTCTAACCTTATTTGTGGTGTTTCGTCACGGAGGGATTGCATGACAAAGAGTGAGTTCAAGCGCTTGAATACGGAATATCAGGCAACTGTGTATTCCGCGACGACTCCGGATGGCATTTTGCTGATTCGTCCGGGCCGCCGTAACCATTTACTGGACAATGTCCTGACAGCGTTTCGTGCGAAGCGTTGGGCATATATCACTGCGTACAACCCGGGGAGTATCCCGATGTCGGATGCGATCAACGAGGCAGCGCACATCGAGCTTTGCCGGATGTTGATGCGTAAGGGGCTTGTGTTCTTCGAAGGTGAAGGATCGAGCGAGGGCTATCCAGGTGAGAAATCGGTGCTGGTCTTGGGCATCGGGCGTGACAAGGCGAAGAAGCTTGGTCGTAAGTTTACACAGTATGCGATTGTGGTTGGAAAGAGGGGCGACTCAGCCAAGGTTTGTTGGCTGACACAACCTGACTCGTAAAACCTATCGTAGAACAGTAGAAAACCGGAGCATCACATATATGATGGCTCCGGTTTTTCCTTCAACTAGGGTGTTGGTGTTAGGATACCAACCCGCTGTACAACTCCATTCGAGACAGTAACCACAATCTGTCCTCTGTTGTTTAGCCCAACGACATTAGTGATGGACCAACCAGCATTTGTAATCGGATCGAGAAGTGCTGCAAGAGCTGTCGGAATCCCATTTGTCCAGATGACGAATTGACCAGGTGAACTCGTCCACGTGCCGGGAACGCCATAATACGAATTCCCGACGATGGTTCCTGCGTTGTTGATTGCAACTGCGCTTCCGTAGTTA
>CAIYBQ010000611.1 GCA_903924445.1 uncultured Armatimonadota bacterium
CGGTGAGCGGCTGATCAGATAGGCGACCGTTACCAATGTGCAGATGTCTGTTTCGGCAATCAAGACATTGGTAAGAACGGTTGGACTCATGCCCTGAATTCTAGCGGTTATTCACGTTCGAACGGCCTGTTTCAATGGCTTACTTCGATTAACTGTACATATCGCTTGACAAATGAACCCATGCGAATCAGATGAAATTTGTAGTCAGACATACATTGATGGATGTAAACACGACTGGTTTAAAAAGAATGCGCCCTTCGTTCATGAGACAAAACACAACACCACCATCAAAATCGGACATCATTGCAGGGTTTCTAGTCTTCCTCATCGCGCTCCCGCTTTGCCTTGGAATTGCAGGTGCATCCGGAGTCCCACCCGTTGCAGGAATCCTGACGGCCATCGTTGGCGGACTCCTAACCAAGTTTCTTGGTGGAAGCCGCCTGACCGTCAAGGGACCCGCTGCTGGCTTGATTGTAATCGTCCTAGGCGCGGTTGCTGACCTAGGCGGGGATGACCCTATCGCTGGATATCATCGTATGTTAGCGGTTGGCGTTGCCGCTGGTGTCATCCAGATTGTGCTTGCACTGGTCCGCTTTGGTGCGCTAGCCGAAGCGATGCCGACATCCGTGGTTCACGGGATGCTGGCAGCCATTGGCGTCATCATCATGAGCAAGCAGGCCCACGTGCTTCTTGGTGTAAAACCTGAAGGCAAGGAGCCTCTCCACCTGATTCAAGAGCTCCCGCACAGCTTTGCGCACCTCAATCCCTACGTCACAATCGTCGGTGTTGTAGCGCTCATCATCATGTTTGGGATGCCGTTTATCAAGGCGAAGTGGGCAAAGTCCATTCCCAGTCAGTTGGTTGTGCTAGCGGTAACTGTTCCATTGGCAATAATCCTTGGATTCTCCGATAAGCATGACTATGTGTTCAGTGGCGTAACGCATGCTCTGGATCCTGCAAAATTCTTGGTCAAACTGCCAACCAACATTCTGACTGCTGTCACATTCCCAGATTTCAGCCAAATCATGAGTGTGACCAGTATCAAGTACATCGTGATGTTCACCATCGTCGGATCGATTGAATCGCTGCTCACTGTTTCTGCAGTGGACTCACTCGACCCTGAACGCAAATCATCTGACTTGAACAAAGACCTGCTTGCTGCCGGAATAGGCAATGTGATTGTGTCCATCATCGGTGGAGTCCCGATGATCAGTGAGGTCGTGCGCTCAAAGTCCAACATCGACAATGGTGCAAAAACCGGCTGGGCTAACTTTGCGCACGGTGCATTCCTTCTGCTGGCTGTCGCGCTTATCCCAGGAATCCTGATGAAAATTCCGCTGGCGGCTCTCGCTGGGATGCTGATCTTCACTGGAACCCGCCTGGCACACGTCAGTGAGTTCAAACATGCCTTGCATGTTGGTCGTGAACAGCTGGCCGTGTTCCTGGTCACAATGATTGTCACGCTGCTGACGGATCTCCTGATTGGTGTTGCGGCTGGTCTGATCCTTGATGTCGTCATTCACTGTGCAAATGGAGCACCATTTGGGAAAATATGGAAGACCATTGTGGAAGAACATCACCACGAAGATGAAGTCACATTGTGTGTACATGGTGCCGGTGTGTTCACAAACTACATCGGGCTTGCAAAGGCGATCCGGGACAACGCACCAAAGTACACGCGCGTTTATGTCGACTTTTCAGAGGCTTGTGTTGTAGACCACACCGTCTTATCCAAACTGGATGCACTGAAGGCATCCCTTGTAGATACAGATCTTATCGTCGGTGGCTTGGATGAACATAAGTCATCGACACACGCCCCAACATCTTCGAAGTGGAAGCGCGCATGATGAATGATGCATCATCAGCCCAGGATTTCGTGGAACACGCGCTAGACCATTCGGCCCACCTGCTACCCATGCAGGGGCCGATTGGTGTATTTATACACCACAACACACTGCACTCATTTCAGCATCTTCTTTTCGAAGATGCTGTTGTCGCAGCATCAGGCATTTATGGCACTCAGCCATTTCTACTGGAATCCGACTATCAGTCACTTCGCAAAGTCGGTCGAATCGTTGATGGTGATCTTGATGTCGCACTTGCAGACGATGCATGCGATATGCTCCGTGCTTGGTTTGATCCAGCATCCCGGCCACTCACCATTTCCAACCTACGTTGGTACGCTGATGAGAAGCGCTACTTTGACTTACCTGAAATCAGGGACCGTTATCAGGAGGCAAAAAGGCGATTGCCGCCATGTGAGCAAGCTCCTGCAGGTCGATCCAAGCGTCTGCGTGACAGTGTTTTTTTTGTGGATGGGTATGACACGGATGCCATTGTGAATCCCTTGTTGATTCACTTATGTGCTGCGTTTACCGATCAAGGAATGGCCTATTGGCCAATGCCAAATCGTGATGAAGGCTTGCTGGTAGCAACACAGAAACTGTTTTCGAATGGTGGACTTATCAATCCACCTGGGTTCACCGGATTGGATACATTGTTTCAACGTATTCAGGGGATGAGCGCAGCGGCTATCGTGCTTGATGTCTTTAGGCAGTGGGATGTCCCAACATCAGCGTATGGTTCTCTGATTGAACTTGAGCTGTTGGCACTCCCAGGCTGGGCAGGGCTGATCCGACGTTTGGAAGTTGAACCAACACTGGCACCCTATCTGGCCATCAATGCATCCCTGATGGACTTCCTTGCAATAAGACTCCTTCTCACGGTTGCCGCCAGTGGTGAACACCAATCCACATATGCGAACTGGCAGCGTCGGGAGCAAGAAGACAGCGATTTTTACAAACGACAGCGGATGGTTGAAGCTGGAAACATCGCAACGTTGATGGCACGCCTAAACGTTTCGCTGAATAGTCCGGACAGTGTCTGGGTTGAACTGATTACCATGACGCGGAAGTGGGATGATTTGCAGCGCCGACGTGTTCTGCACCAAGCCTACGAACATCGACATGCATTGAGTGTTCTTGGACCACTTTCACGTCACCGTATGGATGGTGGGTTCAGCGATCCTGACAAGCCATCTGCCCAGGTGTTCTTCTGCATTGATGAACGTGAAGAGTCTGCGCGTCGTGCATTAGAAGAAGTTGCGCCGGACATCGAGACGTTTGGCGCCGCCGGTTTCTTTGGTGTGGCAGTTCACTATCAGGGTGCTGACGATGCACATGGGGCTGCATTCTGTCCAATCGTTGTTACGCCACAGCATGCCGTTATTGAACACCCGTTAGTCAGTGATGAGCATATTTATAAGGTCAGGCAGCAGCGCCGTAAGCACGTCGCGCGGACTGCACTGACGACGTTTAAGGGGTCGCGTACGCTCTTTAGAGGCACTCTGGTAAATCTTGTTCTAGGCTTGCCAACGCTTGTGCCATTGGTTGCGAATGTGGTTGCTCCCGGGACGTTTGGTAAGCTGCTTGCCAAGATCAATTCAAAATTGTTGCCATCTCCTACGACAATGCTTGGATCTTTGCACGAAGGCAATACTTACCACGGCTTGCAGCAGGGCTTTACGTTGGAAGAAAAGTCTGATCGGGTTGCGGGAATGCTAAATGCCGCTGGTCTCGTCAAGGACACGGCCCGCATGGTTGTGATTCTTGGACACGGATCAACATCCTTGAATAATCCACATGAATCAGCACACGACTGTGGTGCATGTGGCGGAAGGCGTGGGGGCGTTAATGCACGGCTTTTCGCCGCGATGGCTAACAACCCGGATGTCCGCAAGCTGCTGCCCGCACGCGGTGTAACTGTCTCTGATGACACATGGTTTGTTGGCGGATACCACGACACGTCATCTGATGAAGTTACTCTCTACGACATCGCAGTCGTACCAGCAACCCACGCGGATGACTTGGAGCGGCTTAGGTTTAACTTGGACAAAATGCGTGCTGGAAACGCGCTCGAGAGAGCGCGCAGATTCGAAGCAGCGGACGGCTACAGCTCACCTGATTCTGCGCTGGTTCATGTCGAGGACAGAGCCTTCCAACTTTCTGAACCACGACCGGAGTATGGTCACTGCACCAATGCTGTTTGTATCGTGGGCCGGCGGGCATCCACACGGGGACTCTTTCTTGACCGCCGCGCATTTCTTGTAAGTTACGATGCCAAGGTCGACCCGAAAGTAACCAGCTTGACCGCACTTCTAGGAGCTGCAGGACCCGTGTGCGCTGGAATCAATCTCGAGTATTACTTCAGCTATGTAGATAACGAGCGTTATGGGTGTGGAACCAAGCTCCCTCATAATGTCGTCGGACTGGTCGGTGTAATGAACGGATTCAGGAGCGATCTGCGAACGGGCTTGCCTTGGCAGATGGTGGAAATTCACGAGCCTGTACGCCTTTTGCTTGTTGTCGAAGCATCACCCGAAAATCTATGGACGGCAATATCCAATAATCCGCACGTTACAGAATTGGTGACTAACCGGTGGATTCGTGTGGCATCTATGAACCCGGATTCCGGGTTGATCAAGGTCTGGAAAGACGGGCTTTGGAATGACATTGATCCGGATGAAAACCGCTTGCCTGTCGTAAATAGTTCCGGCGACTGGTTTCTCGGACGAATGGAACACCTGCCAATGGCCCGAATCGAGGTCTCAAAATGACCTACCTTCTCCCCATTGTGATCGCAACACCATTTGTCGTTTTCTGTCTGCTTGGAACGCTTTGGCTGTCCGGGGTGGCTCTCTCTGAAAAAGCGATTGTGGCGATAACGCATGCTGGTTTGTTCGTCTCGACAATCTGCCTGTTGCGACTTCTGCCCTCGTTTTTCACCGGAGGCACCCGCTTCCATTCTGCTGACTGGTTTCGAGTTGGTGAATATCACTTCAGCATTGAGCTTGAACTGTCCAAACTTGCAACATTTCCATCACTTCTTGCAGTCCTCCTTTTGGGCCTCATAACCCACTTCTCATCACGCTACATACATAGAGATCGAGGCTTTCTGCGCTTCTTTCTAATGTTGAATCTGTTTGCATCCGGCATTTTGACCGTCTTTATTGGCGGTGCGCTGGATGTGATGCTGGTGGGGTGGGAGTTAGTTGGAATTTCCTCAGTGTTTCTCATCGCATTCTTCCAAGAACGTGAGCAACCCGTAGCCGGAGCCCTTCGAGCCTTTATCACCTACCGGACGTGCGATATCGGGCTCCTTGTTGCGATCGTCTTGTTGCACAGGTTTACGGGGAATGCATCGCTCGACGACATAAGCAATTTAACCAGTCAACAAGCGACCCTTGTCGCCTGTCTGCTGGTTCTGGCATCTCTTGGGAAAAGTGCTCAGTTTCCATTCTCTGGGTGGCTTCCAAGGGCCATGGAAGGCCCGACACCATCGAGTGCCGCGTTTTATGGAGCGCTTTCAATACATGCAGGAGCGTTTCTACTCCTGAAAGCCAGACACTTACTGGAAATGTCGCCAGCCACATGCTGGGCAATTGTCATCATCGGTGCTGTGACAACACTGCAGGCAACATTGTCAAGCCGGGCTGTAGCTGATGCCAAGTCCGCATTAGCCCTTGGAGCGCAGGCGCAAGTTGGGCTTATCTTCATCGAAATCGGCCTTGGGTGGGACAAGCTTGCACTGTGGCACCTGTGCGCTCACTCAGTGCTGCGTACATTGGAGTTTTTACGTGCTCCTTCGACGCTTCACGCCTATCACAGCATGCATGCAGCAGCCGGTGGACACATACCAGCGACGGGTCAGTTCTACGATCGATTTATCCCTGAGTCTCTACGCTTAAAGTTGTACCGAGTTGCACTTGACCACGGCTGGGTCGACACGGTGTTGGTTAGGTTTATCCTCGGACCATTGGTTGCTGTTGTGAACATCATCCTGATGGCGGAACAGAGAATGGCTCCTATTCAGGAGAAGGGGCTTCAAGATGATTAGTCAACTGACAGTTGCGTTTGCAATCGGCACGTTACTGGTCTCTGGAGCGCTCACGTTTTTCTTGAAAAGTGTCAGCAGCATTCGGACCGTTGGTGCTGTCACAGCATTAGTCAACTTTGTTGTGGTTTTGCTGGTCCCTGTTGCCTCTGGAAATACGTTCGGAAATCAACATAGCTTTATCGATGTCGATCAGGTAAATCGCATTCCAATGCTGGCATCGAGCCTGTTGTTGTTTGTGACCTTCTTGATGGCACCGGACAGTGCACTCCACAGTGGCTTTGTGTGGAAATCACTAGTAAGTATCGCCGCTACGCAGATTGCTTATACGGCCGGTTCACCATGGTTGATGTCACTAGGTATTGCCATTGCATGGCTGCCCTTTTATCAAGAACTTTCTCCAGTTACACGGATCACCTTTGCTCTTGCATCCGTTTTGCTGCCTGTTGGTCTCAACCTTGGCGACAAGGGAATCTGGATGGTATTTGCCGCTATCATCCTGAGGAAGGGGTTGTTTCCTGCACATGGATGGATTACGCGGACAATGGGAGCTGGCCACTGGCTGACAGCGATGTTGGTCATCAACACGCACATTGGAGCCTTTGTATTATTGCGGACATCGCATACATCGGCAGTATGGCTTACAGACCTCGCACTTGGAACAGCCGTGTATGCTGCTGCTCTCGGGATGCGGGACTTGTCCCCTCGGCGGACATTAGGCTGGTTGTCGATCAGTCAATCTGCATTTTTGCTGGCCGGTATAGGCAGCCAGACATCCGAAGGCATCGCCGGGTCGCTCCTGCTTTGGCAGGTCGTTGTTGCTTCGACCACGATTCTTGCCGGCATCATGGCAGCACTTGAATCCAGAATGTCCGTGTCCCTGACGCTCAAGCATTCATCTGGACTCGCCGCACGTTTCCCAAGGCTTGCTGTCGGCTTTATCATCGCCGGACTTGCCCTCGTTGGAGCACCGATGACACTTGGATTCTACGGAGAGGATCTTTTGATGCACGGAACAATGGCTGCACATCCGCGCATTGGTATTCTCTTGCCGATTGCAACAGCGATGAACGCCATCACTGTCTTTCGGATGTTCTCACGACTGTTCCTCGGAC
>CAIYBQ010000612.1 GCA_903924445.1 uncultured Armatimonadota bacterium
AGTGAAAACTTCCCGGAGTGCGGACTTCAGGTCAGCGACATCAGCGGGTTGAATGCTTCGCATATCGATGAGCAAACATCCATCTTTTAGCTGACCCGCCACCGGAACGGTTCCCGCAAGTAGTACATCGTGGATGCGCTGAGCTCCGCCTCCGGAAATACGTATCGCCCGGCTCGGAACGCCTACTGTCGGCGCCGCCCCGGCTCCGATGGCACACGTGGTATCGACAACATCGATCAACATCCCGTTGCTGACTTGGCACTCCTCAAGGATGCAAGTGGCTCGATCGCTTAGATCGTCAATGGACAGTTCTAACGCCGCAATGAATGGGATGTTTCTTTCGCTCAACCGTACATATTCCAGTAGCGTCGCCTCAAGTGCTGCGAGCGTCAGCTTGTCCGGGCGAAGTGCGCGCATGAGTGGGTGACGTTTACAGGCATCGATATAGCGCTTGCTCCCCACCAAAATTCCAGCCTGCGGCCCGCCGATGAGCTTATCGCCACTAAACCAGATGAGGTCTGCCCCATCGGAGACGGCATTTTGGACGGTTCGGATTCCGGAAATACCAAAGCGGCTGAAGTCAATCAATGCGCCTGCTCCGAGGTCTTCTCCGAACGGGATGTTGTGTGCCTTGGCGATTTCCGCAAGCGTCACCGAAGGGACATCGGAGACAAAGCCAACCATATCAAAGTTAGACCGATGGCATCTAAGAATGCATCCGGTTTGTTCATTGATGGCATCAATGTAGTCACGCGCGTGTGTTCGATTGGTGGCACCAACTCCTACCAGCCGGCAGCCACTCGCTTCGATGACATCGGGCATCCGGAACTGACCGCCGATTTCAACCATTTCTCCGCGTGACAGGATGACATCGCGTCCCTGTCCAAGCACAGACACCGCCAAAACGGTTGCGGCGGCATTGTTGTTTACAACGGCTGCGGCTTCGGCATTTGTCAACGTTTGCAGGAGTTCACTTACATTTGCGTGGCGGTCACCGCGCTTACCTGTCGAAATATCAAATTCAACATCTACCGTGGATGCTGCATTGACAAGGGCCATTGTCGCATCTTTCGACAGGACTGCTCTCCCAAGATTTGTATGAAGCAGAACGCCAGTTGCATTGACAACGCGTGTCGTTGAATGGGTTGCTGTGGTGCAGCGGCGGATGACCTCGGCGCAAATAGCATCTGTGTAATTAATATGGACTTCGCCTGCTAAAAGTCGCATGCGGTAGTCATCGATCACGCACCGGACAACCGATGCTAACTGAATATGTCGAATACCTTGCTCAGTTAGTAAGTCCACGATTTTGCCAACCGCTGGTAGCGTTTTCAGCAGTTCAGCCTTGCTCACATCCCGCCTCCAGGCGATGTAGCGACGTAATGCGGAATAAGCGAATCGATATCCGAAAAAAGGCCCTGTGCCACAAGCGGTTCTGCGAGAAGGCAGGCGCCGAGGGCAAGATTTCCAACCGGGGTTTTGGCACCATCAATTCCCTGACCAATGATGTGTTCCGTGCCTGGCAGGTGTGATGTTAGCCAGTCATCCCAATCGGATGTCGATACGGCGATAGGGCCAACGGATGGCGACTTGGCATACACAGGATACGCGGCAGCAATGACTTCATTGCGTTTGGATGTGCACACGAAGATCGAAGAGCACACGTCTGAACTCCAGTCACCTGAAGCTATC
>CAIYBQ010000613.1 GCA_903924445.1 uncultured Armatimonadota bacterium
CCGGTGATGCTGGCTGCGACTGGTGGCCTGATCTGTGAAAAGTCAGGGACGGCGGCCCTGTTTCTAGAAGGCACGATGCTTACGGCAGCGTTTATCGCCATTCGGACCGGCGGTGGAGTCACTGGCCTCATCTGCGGACTGGCTGCAGGCGTCGCCGTAACCAGCTGCCACTACCTGCTTGTCACCCGTGCAAATGTAAAGGATGTCATAGCAGGTGTGGGACTCAACATGCTGGCACTTGCTGCAACATCATTTTGTGAGCGAATTTTCCCATCCGCCGAAAGTGTCCCAACACTCTCAACGACATCAGGTGTTCTTGTAGCTGCCGCCTGTGTTGCCATCCTAATAGCGTGCCTTACAAATGCAAAGCTTCGTTTACAACTTGACATCACAGGGGAATCAGCATTCCAGGCACGGATATTTGGAATCAACACATTGCGTGTCAAGCTGGTGTCTCATATCGCTACTGGTGCACTTGCAGGTGTTGGAGGAGCTCTCCTACCGCTGATGGGTATCGGAACATTTGTTGAAAACATGACAAATGGTCGCGGCTATCTGGCGCTTGCGGCTATTGTATTCGGACGGTGGGACCTTGGATCCGTTATTGCTGCATCGATTGCTTTCGCAGCACTGGATGCACTCCAGCTTGTTGCATCCACACAAGGCATAAAGGCAGATGCCGACTTGCTTTCGATGATGCCCTACCTCGCCGGTCTTATCGCACTCATCGTGAGAACGAAACGCACCGCCGGCCCAGCAGAGCTGTCAAAGTAGTTGCGACTAATGTTGGACTCGAGTACCGATGGCTCCAATAGCAGCTGCGGCGGAGATTCCGTCTTGCCGTTCTATGGAATCCGTAGGAGCTGAATCCGGTTCAATGGGAACCAAATCGCTTGCGCTTTTCCCACAATACGGCTGGTCTCAAGAGGTCCCCACATATGGCTGTCATGTGAGAAGTTTCGGTTATCACCGAGCATAAAGACTTCATCCTTACCGATGGTAAGTAGCGGAAGCACATAGTCAGGGTCTTCTCGTGTATACGTTTCAGGTGCTAACTTCCCATTGATGAGCGTACGGCCAGGGACAATCTTCAGTTCTTTACCAGCATCAATCAGCTGCTGGGCCATTGACACCGTGAGGGATCCACCGTTTGTTTTGGTGTATTCCTGCAGCTTGGTTTTCAGGTGAGTTTGAAAATCCGAGATGCTCATCGGTGCACCCGCATCAACACTTACACCCGTTTCAAGGAACTTTACAGAACCCTCTTGCGACGTGAGGATTTCACGCAGCAGACGGTGCCAATCCATTCCCGTCATTGCGATTGCATCAATCTCACGGTCACCAGCAAACATTTTAGGTGGCTGGACTTCGATCGTGTCACCTTCGATGGCAACGCACCGCTTAATAAAGTCCAACTTCTTACCATTCGTAGCCGTTGGTGGCGCATCGAAGACAATGATGTCACCCCGCATCGGCTTACCAAGACGATACGAAATCCGGTCGACAACAAGCCGGTCATTCACTAAAAGGGTATTGACCATCGACTCAGTCGGTATATAAAACGCCTGAGCTACGAACGGACGGATGATCAGGAATGCCAGTGCAAGCACAAATGCGCACGTATCACAGAGATCGCTGACACCGCGTGCAAATGGATGGTCGGTTTTCTTGAAGACAAATCTCAGAAATGTCGCCCCAGCAATCACAGCGATAATGACGGGCAAGGGTAAGTTTGCTATTTGGTCAGTGATTGGGGTTGGTGCTTGGTCATTCATCTTTGGGATCCGGGTCTACAGCATACGGTTCGGGTTCCGATATTGGCAACCTCACCGTAAAAGTTGACCCGATGCCCAGCTCACTTTTGACAGTGATTGTCCCCATATTGGCTTCGACAATATGCTTTACGATGGAAAGCCCTAATCCGGTTCCGCTGGTCGTGCTTCCCTGATCGTTGACCATCTTACGAGCGCGATCAGCGCGCCAAAAGCGCTCAAAAATACGCTCTGTATCCTCGACCAACATCCCAATACCGGTATCGGCAATTGACAATGTTGCATCCTGGCCTACTTGAGCACATGTAACATGCACGGATCCGCCTTGAGACGTGTACTTAATCCCATTGTCAATCAGATTGAAGACAACCTGATCCAGCTCTGAGTAATCGGCGCAAATCAAAACATTGGTATCTGGCAGAGATAACTTGTACTGAACTCCTCTGCGATCAGCAACCGATGCCAACCTGTCGTACACATCCTGAACAACATCCCGCAAGTCAAAATGCCCAAGTGAACGAACCGTCGACTCGGCACGAGTTAGTAAAAGCAAATCTTCCGAGAGGCGAACAAGCCTGTCAACTTCCTTAATGATCGTTCCGAGAAAGCGCTCCGACATCGCCGGGTCATTAATCGCACCGTAGTTGAGAGTCTCCGCTAGCGCACGAATGCTGGCAAGCGGCGTACGAAGCTCATGACTTACATTTGCAACAAAGTCTGTCCGCACTGTCCGCAAGTGCTCGATATCGGTAAGGTCTGAGAAAAAAAGCGCAACGAGCGACTCTGAATCACTACCGCTGCTAACGGCTCTTACCTGAAATGTCCGGTCCTTGGTGGACCGGATGATGATGGAAAAGGGTCCAGCTTGTCCTGAGCGGATTGCCTTCTTTGCAATTTCGTCCAGCTGCTTGTTTCTGGTAATTGCAAGCAACGACTTTCCGGCTAAACCCTTGCCACGCTTCTTATCGAGCGAAAACAATTCCTGCGCATGCTTGTTGATATGACGAATGTCGCGCTTCCTGTCAACAACAAGAAACGGAACATCGAGAGCATCTGACAGCCATGTCCATCCCGGCCTCATGGTTGGAACTTATAGCCGATTCCCCTGAGGGTGAGTAAGTGAACCGGCTTGGAAGGTTCCGGTTCAATCTTTTCACGCAGCCAACGTATATGGACGTCCACCGTACGCTCATCAACAACGGATTCACCGCCCCAGATACGCTCAAGCAGCACGGAGCGCTCAAATACACGCCCTGGATGTGTCACCATTAAAGCAAGAACTTCAAACTCTTTACGCGACAACTTGACCTCACGACCGTTTATTGCAACAGAACGCTTATCGGTGTCAATCGTCATGCCAAGCGAAGCAGAAACCAACAAGTCGGTTGCTGGATTCTCATCGGATGTCGTTCTGGACCGGCGAAGAAGTGCTTTTACGCGGGCAATCAGTTCCCGAGTTGCAAAAGGCTTAAGCACATAGTCATCGGCTCCAAGCTCAAACCCAAGAACGCGATCTGATTCAGCAATCCTCGCTGTGAGCATTATGATTGGAACATTGCTGCCCTGCTGCCGAATCAATCGGCAAACATCAAAACCTGAGCCCTGAGGCAACATTACATCGAGCAAAATAAGATCAGGCTTTTCTTCCTTGAAGATTCTCAATGCCTCATCTGCGTCTGCAGCTGTAACCGTTGTATAACCCGCCTGGCGAAGATTATAAGAAATAACCTCCGAAAGAGTCGGCTCGTCGTCAACGACAAGTATTTTGGCATCATTCATCGAAATTATTGTTGCATTGCATATACAGAACTGTCATTAACCAAAGATTAACGTCAACAGTATATTGCCATCTTTTTCATGTCTGTGGGATATTGAACTAGCGGCGCCCGCTCAACGTCTATCATCCCCGGCTCATGAACTTTTCCATCAACACATCCCCAGAACATGCATTCCCGACCGTGGATTTGAATGAAATCAAACCATCCCCGGAGGCGTTGGATGCAGTTCAACCCGAATTTGCAATCCAAAGGCAAGTGCTTCCGTTCGCAAGCGAAAACGGAATTCTGTTTGTTGCGATTGGAAGCGTTGAGAATTTGGGGGCTGTGGATGAGCTTGGAATGGTTCTCGGAATACCGGTTCGGGCTGTTCTCGGTGACCCGCAGCGCATCCGCGAGCTGATTGAAGAAGTCTTCCTCGAGAAGATTCTCTCTGACCTGCCTGGAACCGCTGATGGCAGTGCAGCAACCGAAATCGATGACACGACAGACTTGGCCGACCTCCAGAAAATGGCAGGTGAAACGGCTGTTGTCCAGATGGTCAATCTGATTTTCGCTCAAGCTATCCGCGATGGTGCAAGTGATATTCACATCGAGCCGTATGAACGCGAAGTCAAGGTCCGAAGCCGTGTCGACGGAATGCTGCGTAGCACGTTAAATCCGCCCAAGAGAATGCATGCAGCGCTGATTTCCCGCCTCAAGATTCTGGGTGAGATGAATATCGCTGAGCGGCGTCTCCCACAAGATGGCCGTATTAAGCTTGTGATTGCGGGTCGTGCAATCGATGTCCGTGTCAGCATCGTCCCGACCGTGTTCGGTGAACGTGCCGTTATGCGTATTCTGGACAAGGGCACCGCAATGCTAGGGCTTGAAGAGCTCGGTATGCGGCCAGACTTGCTTGGGCGCTACCGTGACCTGATTCACACTCCATACGGGGTAGTGCTGGTTACCGGACCTACGGGTTCTGGTAAGTCAACGACACTCTATGCATCCCTGCAGGAGATCTGGTCCCCCACCACAAACATCCTGACGATTGAAGACCCAGTTGAGTACCAAGTCACTGGTATCTCACAGATTCAAGTTCGCCCAAACATCGGTTTGACCTTCGCAAGCGGTCTGCGCAGCATCGTACGTCAGGACCCGGATGTCATTATGGTTGGAGAAATCCGTGACCATGAGACCGCTGAAATTTCCATTCACGCAGCTCTGACAGGCCACCTTGTGTTCAGTACGCTCCACACCAACGATGCCCCTGGCTCGATTACGAGAATGCTAGATATGGGAGTGGAACCATACCTCGTGGCATCATCCCTTATCGGTGCCGTCGCCCAGCGCCTTGTCCGGAGACTATGCCCGGTCTGTGCCGCCCCTGACACGCCATCCGCTGCGTCACTACGCGCAATCGGCGTCTCACCTGAAATGGCCGCGACTGCCACATTCCGGCGGGGGACTGGATGCGACAAATGCCAGAACACCGGCTACAAGGGTCGCCAGGCGCTGTATGAGCTCTTCGAAGTGGATGAACCTATCCGCAGAATGACTGTTGAACGCTCAAATAGTACTCAGTTACGCGATCATGCGATTGCCGCTTACGGAATGCGCACCTTGCTCGGTGATGGCCGCCTGTCCGTGATGGATGGCAAGACGACTCCAGAAGAAGTGTTGCGTGTTTGTCAGCGTGATGGACTTTAATGGCTAGTCTTCAGTTCACATATGTTGCCATCGATTCCACGGGTGCAAAGCGCACGGGAATTGTTGATGCGGATAACAAGGATGCTGCCATTGCACAGCTCGCATCTGCGGGTCGCTACGTCACAGAGATAGCCGAGCAAAAGGCATCCTCGAACCCAGTCTCTGCCTTCACTGCGGGTGGTCGCGCCCCCAGCCGGGAGGATTTGGCTACGTTTACACGTCGTCTGGCAGACCTGTCGGGAGCGGGACTTCCGCTGGACCGTGTTCTTCAAGTGGTTGGCGAACAAACAGAAAATCAGCAGCTCATTGGAATCTGTGCATCCGTTCTCGAAGATGTACGCGGTGGAATGCCTGTCAGTGAGGCACTGGCGAAGTTCCCACGTCTGTTCAACGATGTGTTTACACAGACACTGCGATCAGGTGAAGCATCCGGGCAGTTTCCTGAAGTCGCCGGAAGGCTTGCCGACTTTCAGGAAAAGGAAGTTGCGCGACGCTCACAAATCGTTAGTGCGATGGTCTATCCGAGCATTCTGGCTGCGACGGCAGTATTTGTTGTGGCATTCCTGATCGGATTTGTCGTCCCCAAAATGAGTGGAGTGTTCAAAGACCTCGGAGATGATCTGCCGATTACGACACGTTTTCTGTTGACATCTTCAGACTTTCTGTCGACCAAGTGGCCACTTGCGATTGGAATGATCATCGGGTCGGTCGTTCTGATTCGTACTTGGCTTGCAACAGAATCAGGGCGAACCACGTTTGACACGATCATTTTGAAAGTTCCGGTCATGGGTCCCGTGGTTCAGAAGGCTACGGTTTCACGATTCGCTCGCGTGCTTGGTACGTTGGTCTACGGCGGTGTCTCCATCCTCGATGCACTTCAGATTGCAGGACTCTCCAGTGGCAACCGTGTTTACCAGCTGGCATGCAAAAAAGTTGAACAAGAGGTGCGTGAAGGGCGTGCGATTGCGGATGCTCTTCGCGATGCGCGTTGTTTTCCTCCGGTCCTAACGCACATGGTTGCGATTGGTGAGGAAACGGGTGACTTACCTCGGATGTTAGGCAGGGTCTCCGATTCGATGGACTTTGAAGTGGATACCGGCATGCGGCGCCTTGTCTCATTTCTGGAGCCCGCGATCATGCTATCAATGGGTGTTTTTGTTGGATTTGTCGTTCTTTCTGTTTTGATACCAATCTTTATGGCAGGTAACTTGGTGAAATGAAAATCATGCGAAACTTACGTTCACGGCGCGCCTTTACGCTCATTGAGCTGTTGGTCGTCATCCTTATTCTCGCGATTCTTGCTGCGCTTATCGTTCCCCGGGTTGTTGGCCGAACCGGTGATGCAAAGCGCGCGAAGGCTGCGACAGATATCTCGACACTCACTGGAATGCTTCAGCAGTACAGAGTGGACTGCGATCAATACCCAAGCACCGAAGATGGCCTGATGGCTCTTCGGCAGCAGCCGAGCAACGTCAACGGCTGGCGTGGCCCTTACAGCCAGAAGGAACTCCCACAGGACCCTTGGGGCGGTGACTATGCTTATGAAGCTCCAGGTGCAAACGGAGAAGACTTCATCATCACTAGCTATGGCTCAGACATGGCGCCAGGCGGCGAAGGTGATGCCGCTGACATCACGAGCGAATAGTTCGTCACATTATGACTAGGCGAAGGGCTTTTTCCCTGGTAGAGATGTCAGTTCTTATTGGCATCCTTCTCTTGCTTGCGACATTGGTGATTCCCAATGTGATGCGGATGCAGGATGCCATGGCAATGGTCACCGCTAAGTCAAATGTTGTTGTGTTTGTCGCACAAGCGATGTCCGAAGCGAAGAAATCTTCCGCTACGGTTCGGCTGCGTGATGACAGTGGAACGCTGGTGATGGAAAGTGTCCAAGGTTCCCAAGACCCTACCGAGATCAGGTCATCCACGTTCAATGGAAAGCTGACACTGGAATCTGTCGAGATGCCGCCGGTTGAGGCTAATGGAGACCCGCAGCCTCTCGATAACTGGTCGGCGTATGCGGATGGTCAATGTGATGCTGCTGACCTGACATTCACAACCGACACAGGAAGCAGTCTGATTCTACGTGTGACAAAGACGGGTGCAGCAACCTGGTTTACGCAGGATAACCTCCCGGATGCGCAGGCTTCAGGTGGTAAATGGGCTGCCGGTGACTGGGTCCCTGACAATGCGCAGTAGGCGTGCATTTACGCTTGTCGAAGCGATGGTAGCGGTGATTCTGTGTGGCGTTGGTGTCGTTGCTGCGATGCAGGCTCTGGCATCACTGCAGAAAACAAACATCAATGCCGTCCATTCAGAGCGTCTCCTCCGATTGGCAGCGAACAAAATCGAAGAAAT
Organism: uncultured Armatimonadota bacterium; assembly: GCA_903924445.1. GTDB lineage: Bacteria > Armatimonadota > Armatimonadia > Armatimonadales > Armatimonadaceae > CAIRTT01. The sequence continues at coordinate 7,598 of CAIYBQ010000613.1, forward strand.
CGGAGTTACATCGCCCGTGACGGAGACGCCCACAGATGGCGACTTTGCGGACGACGGAGCTCCGGATGCCAGCTACAACATCGATGTCCAACCAGGTACGGTTGAAGGCACCTTTGTGGTGACCATCACTGCCACAGATACGGTCTCCCAGCAGTCTCTCTCGACGATTGTGTTTGATTCATCCTCGACGTCAACCACAGGAACAGGTGGACAACAATGAGGCGATGCCAGTCTGGCCTAACGCTGATTGAAGTTCTCGTTGCCATGGGCATCGGCGGCATCGTAGTCGCAGCCTCTGCAGTCGCGTTCCGGGCTGGAGTCGATCACCTCTACTTTTCACAACGTGTGCTGCAAACACAACAGAGCAAGTCAGACTGGACATCCGGTTTGCGTCAATCTCTATCATGCGCATCGTTGAGCGCGGATGCCAACGATACGAAGTCCTTCTTTATCGCATCCTCGGATGACGCAACAAGCGACCTTGGGGCTACGCGTATCTCGTTTACATCAGGTTATTCCTACATCCCAGGCGGATCTCTCGATGCAGAGTTGACCTTTGATGATGTTCATGAAACCTACGGTCCGCTGGGCGGTCTTGCTGAGTATTCCTATGGGACGGTTGCGACAGGCGATGCTGGTAATGCAACTGGATTGTTTGAGCGCGTGCAGCGCCCTGTTGATGCCGATCCGCTGCAAGGTGGCTTTGAGTCTTTGGTCAGCCCCGATGTTACCGAGGTAGGGTTTCAGTTCTGGGATGGTTCGCAGTGGCTAAGTGAGTGGGATACAAGTGCTGGCACAAGGCGGCTCCCGGCGGCAGTCAAGGTTCTATACCGCCTGACCGATGAGTCATCGGACCAGCTACATCAGTTTGTCGTTGTTATCTCGAGCAGTGATGTGACATCTACCAATCCTGTAACGCAAGGAGCATCGCAACCGTGAGGTACAGCAATCGCGGAGCAGTCCTTCTTCAGGTGCTGATTGTCGTTACCGCACTCGTAGCCATTGTTGCGGTCGTAGCAGCCAATCATCGTCAGACATCCAATATCCTGATTGGAAAAATGCAGCTCATGCGTGCCGAGGCAGCATCCAGGGCAGGCCTTAATCAAGCCTTGGCATCCCTGACCACCGTAGATACCAACCTTGTGACAATGAACGATGATTGGTACCTGGCAGGTCAGCAGGGAGATGAACAGTTTGACCTTGGAAATGCAACGTTTCGGTTCCAGATCATCGATGCCGGTTCGCTCATTGATATCAATACATCTTCAAGTGACATATTGTTGAATCTTTCATTGACATCGGAGCAGTCTGATTCGTTGCTTGATTGGAAGGACCCTGCGACATCCACGCGGCCAAACGGAGCAGATGACGCGGTATACACGCAGTTGACAACGCCTTACCAGAAATCAAGCCGGCCCCTTCGGACACTCTCTGAGTTGATGCTTATCAACGGCTGGACGCCTTCGACGCTTTATGCAGCTCCAAATGATGCAACGGGTTCGGCTGGTATAGATTCTCCGCAGGGAAACACAGCAGGAACGCGTACACTCCCGTTGCGCTCTCTGATCACACTGGACCCTGGTTCATCAAATACGCAGGGGAATGGCAATCAACGGGTTAATGTAAACCAGCAGATTACGAACATCAATGGGTTGACACAGCTCGGACTTGACCGCGGTACGGCAACCAACTTGCAGCGAAATGCTCCTTGGGAGAACTTTAGAAGCCTGTTTCAACAGAACGCACTTGGAACATCGCAAGCGAATATCATCTTGAACTCAGTTGGTTTTACAGCTGATACACGTCTTACTGGAAAGATAAACCTGAACACTGCACAGCAAGGTGTGCTGGAACTTCTTCCCGGCATGACAGCCGAGCTTGTGAGTGAAATCATATCGAGACAGTCATCCGGCATATCCAATCTTGGAGACTTGGCTACATTTCCAAATGTTACCAATGGTGTTCTCTCGCAAATTGCCGATTACTTTACGGTGGGTAGCGATACATTCATTATTCGAGCCTTGGGAACAGCTGGACAGCAGTCGGTAGCGATCGAAGCGACGGTCCGTATCACGAACGGAACCCCGCAGATAGTGAACCTTGAGCGATTCCCTGCGTCATATTCCGCGCCAGAGTGGTGGCAATGGACGTCAGAGCCAACGGTTACCACGCAAGTGTTAGGACAGACTCCATGAAGCGCCAAGTAAAGCCCGATATTGTTTTCTCCTGGTCCCCCAGTCAAGTGGCTGTAATGGAGCTATCCTCCGGACAAAAATCTGTTGGAGCTGACTTAGCATCCGTTAGCATAAACGCATCAGGAAAATCAGCCATTGTTGGAATCGGGCGTGAGCGAACGTTCCTAAAAACAGTCCGGCTTCCAAAGGTCGGCGGTGATGACCTTCGCCAGCTGGTCTTCGTCCAATGGAAGTCCCTCTTCCCTATTGAGGAAGTCGATGCCGCCTTTTGTGCGCATCAGACATCAGATGTAAACGCAGATGGTGTCCTTACGGTCGTCGCTGCTGTGCGTACATCCGATTTGATTGATATCCGCGAGCAGCTCGCATCCAAGGGAATCAAACAGGTTCGTTTTGTTCCGATTGGAGTTTCTGCTGCCGCAGCGCTTGCATCCATTGGTGTCGCAGACGGCCTCGTTGTCGATGGAAACGGAAGTCAGACGACATTTGATCTTGTGGCGGGAGGCGACACTGTGTTGTCCCGCTCCGTCCTACATGCAGAGTCTGCGGAGATTGAAGCGAAGCGGACATTGCTCGCAGATGGTCAATCAACGGCTCAGGTTTTCACCACATCAAATGTTGCGTTTCCCGGTGCACAAGTTCTCTCGACGGACTTGTTGTCATCGCTTGCAGACGTGTCTGGCCATGATCTCATTTCGCGCCTGGAGCAAGGCAAAGAGCTTGCGGCTGTCACGAAGAAGAACAATCGCCTGTCAGTTTATTTCCTGATTGCAGCGGTGTTGTTGCTTGCGGTTGTGCTAACGCAGCGCTTTGACGAAGAGCAGGTCGTTGTCAATGGCGAAGCAAAGTGGGCCAAGCGTGTTTCCAAGGCTCGGAGTAATCGGAAAATAGCCGAGCTCGAAAGCAAGAAGCAAACAGACTTCACAAACCTACTAGACCCTGCGTTTGAACCCGGGCAACGCTTATCTGATGCGCTGGCAACTATCACGGTCGCGGCGCCACAGACTGTATGGCTGAGCGGTGTGAATATGGACCGCGGTCGTCCGATACAGATTCGTGGCACAGCATTGACAAACGAAGCGGTGACACAATTCGTGAACACACTTGGCGGGTCAGATCGGTTTCGTGATGTTCAGCTGGTAAATGCATCGACAGCCAAAATCGAACAAACAGAAGTGGTGAACTTTACGATGAACGTGACGGCTGTTGCGAATGTTCCCCTTCCAAAACCTCAGAAAGCGAAGAAGGCTGCCAGCACATCGAAGGGCTCGGATAAATCATGACAAGTGGTCTGTCTCCTAAAACACCCAACATCGTCATGGGTATCAGTATTGCCACGATGTTCCTAACGGTTGGGTATGCGGTGTTCGTGCCCGCGCGCTCTGCCAAGGGGATTGCACGTAGCAGAACCATTTTGCTGGATAACATCGATGAAGATATCAAGCGGCTTGAGTCATCTAAGGATGCGGCTGCAAAGGTGAACAAACAACGTTTGCTCGCCGGGGATGCCGACTCGGTGACATCAGAGCTGATGCGAATCGCTCTGGTTACGGCAAAGCAATATCAGTTAGAGCTGACATCGGTGCGCCCCCAGCGTACAGCAAAGCTGGGAATTGTCGATGAACGTGCATTTGCGATTCAGCTCACTGGTCCATCGGAGTCTGTGGTCAGTGCGATTCGCAGCATGGATAACCCAAAGTCACGGTTTGTAGTCCGGTCCATTCAGCTATCACCGCAGGATTCAGCGGGTGTATCGATGGTCTCCGCCAACATTGTTGTGGTGGGATACCAAGCTCCGGATGTTGCGATAAAGACTACGAAACCGACAACAACGAGGGAGACCGGCAAAAAATGAAACTTAAAGTAAGCCGGCCAGTTATCTATATTGCCGTTGCGGCAGCGATTGGCGCTGGTGTGTACTTGTATACGGAACCTGCTGCCGTAGTAAAAAAGCCAACCGTGAAAAAGTCGGCGCTAAGGCAAACCGAGGGTATTGCTGGGATATTGCCGGAGGATTACGAGCTTAAGTTCGCAGCGGTTGCCCCATCCGGGCACGATTTGTTTCGCCCTTTAGTTGCTCGAACGACGACAACGCGGGGTGCTGGGGATGACAGTGGATTTGGTAGCGGTGGATGGCGTTTGACGGGTATCTCCATTGTAAATGGCCAGCGTCA
>CAIYBQ010000614.1 GCA_903924445.1 uncultured Armatimonadota bacterium
ATATCCCGGCAAGCGTAAGCTTCACACCGGACAACCAGAAGCGCTTGACAGCCTGTCCGTAGGCTATGAAGCCAAGGAGTAGGATGACGGCATAGCCACCAAACAACGTATCGTTCAACTTGACGGGCTCCCGGTGGTGCGAATGGCATCAGCCACATGTTCAACCCAGTGATCAACCAGCTCTTGCGACCGGGCTTCCACCATCACTCGGACAGTTGGTTCCGTACCACTGGCGCGAACCAAGATACGCCCATTTCCTGCTAGAGCCTTTTCAGCATCGGCGATGACCGTTGAAACCGCTGCTGATGACTCCCAAGCGTGCTTATCCTGAACTCTTAGATTCAATAGGCGCTGGGGGTAGGGGACGATTTCATCGATCCAGTTTGCAACAGTGGTTCCGGTTCGTTTCAGAATTCTCAGACATTGGAGTGCAGCCAAGATTCCATCACCGGCGGGTGAAATGTGATGCAACAAGATATGTCCGCTGGGCTCGCCGCCAATCGTAGCGCCAGATTGTCGCATCAGCTCCGCCACATTGCGATCACCAACGGATGAGCGAAGCAGCTTGATATCGGACTTTCGAAGACGGTCATCGAGGCCCAAATTACTCATCACCGTGCCGACAACCGCTTCGACAGCATGACCATCATGGAACTTTGACAGCTCAGCATTCATCAGGATCTGATGGTCGCCGGTTAGGATGCGGCCCCGGTGGTCACAGAGAAGGACTCGATCAGCATCTCCATCAAACGAAATGCCAAGGTCATAGCCCAATGACTGAACGGTTTCTACGAGATAGTCGGTGTGGGTTGAGCCACAGCCATCATTGATGTTGTCGCCATCCGGTGTGACACCGATGCTATGAATATCAGCTCCAAGGTCTGCAAAGAGCTGCGGAGCGATAGTGGCGGCAGCACCATTTGCGCAATCAAGGACGATTCGCAGTCCATCCAGGCGATCGCCTGCCATTGAACAAGTCAGCTCATCGATGTAATCACACACAATGGTTGGACAGTCGATCAGGCGTCCAATGGCCTGACCGGAAACTCTTGGGCGTGTCTGCCAGACGCGACATTCATCTGCAATAAGGGCTTCTAACGCATCTGGTAACTTGCAACCATCCGCACCGAAGAATTTGATGCCATTGTCAGGCGCGGGGTTGTGTGAGGCCGAAATGACGATACCTGCAGCGGCACAGGTCGAGCGAGTGAGGCAGCTGATGCCAGGGGTCGATAACACGCCTACCGTCCACACATCGCGACCCTGCGACATCGCTCCGGCAGCGAATGCACACTGCAATAACCCAGCTGAGCGCCGGGTGTCAGTACCGATCACAAAATGGGATGACGACGGTATCTGCCTTGCGGCGGCTGCACCTAATGCCGTTGCGATTTCAACTGTAAGTTCGACATTTGCGAGGCCACGAACCCCATCTGTCCCAAAAAGCGCTGCCATTGGTTTGTACCTAATTCTCACGAACAATTATTGTGACGTCCACAACAGGCTCACCAGCAAAACTACTAGTAACCCCATCTGGTAATCTAACGCGCTTTCGTACGGTTGTCGATTTGGTGATACCGGACATTGGGATATCAACCGTAACATTTTGCAGATCCGCTAATGCATCGGCAGTTCCGCGCAGCTGTAGCGTGGATGGAGCAGCAGAGTAACGTGTAACTGTTAAGAGGTTACTCGGAGCTCCGATGAGGTTACACGACACTACGACCGTTTTTGTTTGAAGGCCAACTGCGGATTTCCCAGGTACCGGTATTGGCAGGACATTCAGTGGATCAACAACTTCGCCATCCGAATCAAGCACTTCGTAACCAGGGCTGCCCCCTTGCAGAGAGAGGGCCCGGCGTCGAATGGAAACACTTTTGTCAACAAGCTCACGGGCGCCCTCGACAATCATGTACTCGATAAGATCGCTGGAATCAACGCTTTGAATCGGTAGTTTTTTCTTTGCGGATGCGCTTAGAAGGACAACCAGTGATGGAGGCGCATCGACGGTCACTTCACTCGTCAGTTCTGGTGGTAAGGAGACGATGAGCGGGATGCGATTGCGGCCTGCCATAGCCCGGCGTCCATCCGCTTCGAGTCGCAAACTCGACTTCAGATCAGCAATCACTCGTTCACTGCCACGTAAGTGAATAACCACTTCAGGGAGGACCATCGGGGATGCCAATCCGGTCCGAATGCCCGTGAGGACCGGACGAATCGACAAATCGCGCTCAACAGGCTGTGTTCCAGGCGTTTTTGCGGCAAGGTATAGCAGGATGGTAAAGCCCGCGGCCAAAAGCTTAAACCAAGCGTTGCGCTTTATGGCTTCAATGAGAAAGGCAATCATCTTGCCGTTTCCTTGCTACCCCGTGACCAAGGCTTACGCATCGGGGTCCGCTGCACACCAAGGCGTTCCATTAGACGAACACGGAGCGCATCCTGTGATAATCCGCGAACCAGTCTGCCAGATTCAGCGATAGATATCGTTCCGGTCTCCTCAGAAACCACAACGACGATGGCATCGGATTGCTCGGATGCCCCGATTGCAGCCCTGTGACGCATGTGGACATTTGCACCGATATTAGGAGCATCTGAGATCTGAAGCGTACATCCGGCGGCAAGAATTCTGCCACGGTGGATGATGACAGCTCCATCATGCAATGGGGTTCCATGTTCAAAAATGGTGTTGAGAAGTGCACTGTTGACATTCGCATCCAAGCGAGTCCCCGTACTTGCGACATCCTCAAGGGGTGTTTCCCGGGATATCAGGATCAGTGCGCCAGTCTTACGTGCTGAAAGCATGCTAACCGCTGCCACAACATTGTCAACGGTCTCGATCGACTCCGTCGTTTTGGTAGGGACGTAGTTTCCGCCCCAGAATTCCCAGCGGCCGAGGCGCTCGAGGACATCCCGCAGCTCCGGATAGAAGAGAATCACGATGGCTACAGGACCAAGCGGTACAAATTGCCGGAGAATCCAGGCCATTGTGATTAAGCCGACGCGCTCTGCGGTCAACAGGAGGAGGAAGAATATGCCAAGGCCAATGAGAATCGGCCATGCGCGACGGCCCTTTGCCAGCAAAATAACCCTGTAAAGGACATACCAAACCAGTAGGATATCGACAATGGCAAGAAACCATGTCTGTGTGATGCGTATACTTGGAAGGAGAGCTGCTGGGTTCACTGTTCTGTTGTGTAGAGTATATGGCAAAGCAGATGTGGTTGTGGGGGAACAATGGTAACGCGACGGATTTACTGTGACTATGCTGCAAGCACGCCCATCGCATCGCAGGTCGCTCTCGCAATGTCCGAATTCCAGGCTACCCATGGTCCTGGAAATGCAAGCTCGTTACATCAAGATGGACGAGCGATTCGGGAAGCACTGGATATCGCGCATGATCAGGTTGCAGGGTTACTTTCATGCGATTTTAAGGATGTCTTGTTCACGAGCGGTGGAACCGAATCGGATAACCTCGCAGTTATTGGATCGCTTCTCTCGCGAAGAGAGAGCGGTCGAAATCGCATCGTTATTGGCGCATCCGAACACCATGCCGTCATCGATGCCGCAATGTTTGCCCAGCGGTTTCTCGGTGCAGATGTCCAGCTGGTTCGTGTTGATGAATGTGCACGGATCGACCTTTCGCATTTGGCATCGCTTGTGGATGACAGAACAGCTGTCGTCTCTGTTCAGCATGCAAACAATGAAATCGGGAGTGTTCAGCCAGTCCGTGATGTTGCATCGATCGCCCATGCATCTGGAGCATGGTTTCACTGCGATGCTGTACAGACACCGATCACCGTTCCATTCACGCTGGCAGATCTTGGGGCAGATCTTGTGACCCTGTCCAGCCATAAAATCTACGGTCCGGGCGGCATCGGCGCGTTGTATTCCTGCGTACCCATTCAACCAGTACATGTCGGTGGAGCCCAGGAACGCGGCCTCCGTGCTGGGAGTGAGAATGTGCTTGGCTCCGTAGGCTTCGGTGTTGCTGCAGCTCTGCAAACGATGAGATTGCAATCAGGATGCGATGCAATCCAGACGGTGGCAGCACTTGTCGCGAAGCTCCGGACGCAGCTGGAAACTCATCCCAACATCACCATCAATACACCACGCGAGGATGCCATTTCCACTATGTTGCATTTGAGCATCAATGGAAGTTCTACAGAAGATACCTTGATGCTGTTGGACCGTAAAGGAATGTCTGCGAGCGGTGGGGCGGCGTGTGCAAGTGGTGCGGTTGAACCTAGTCACGTCGTAAAGGCCTGCGGCTGGTCGGCAGAACGGCAAGCAGGGGCGCTAAGGCTATCCTTTGGCATCGGGACCACCGCGGATCATATTGCCTATGTTGCTGATACTGTCGGTGCGATTGCAGCTAAGGGGTAACTCAGCCGCGCGCCATTAGCAAAGGCTAAAGCCGACATCGAGGGCTTCCCGGGAGGCTGAAGCGCTGTGATGACATAGTCTGTCGTCAATGTTGCGACCAAGAGGCCATCGGGGCACGTCCCAGTTATCGTTCCCGCAGGAGCTGAGCTGGTCACCGTTGTTGGGTAGCCTGCATGGACTTTGATTACTTTGTCACCGATGACGACGGATGTTCCTGGTCGTTTTGAATATGCCCGAACCTGTCGGTCCACCTGCGCACTGGTCGTAGCAGCGAAGTTGATAAAACCATCCTCGCGGGTCAGCATGTGAGCATAGCAGGCATGGTCGTTTGATTGGATACGCTCATCGATGCCTCCATCACGAAGCTGCCGAAGCGTTTGCAGCATCAGGGGGGCACCGATGTTCGAAAGCTCTTCCTCAAGTGTCTCTGCATCATGGTGCGGCATGATTTCAAGTACAGACTCAATCAAAACCGCGCCAGTGTCAAGAGATCGCTCCATGCGCATCGTGGCAACACCGGTATGCGTATCGCCTGCTGCGAGCGCCCGATGGATAGGAGCTGCGCCGCGCCACCTTGGGAGCAAACTCGCGTGGAGGTTGATGCCGCCGTGGTGTGCGGCATTAAGGACCTTTGTTGAGAGAATCTGTCCGTAGCTGACGACGACAAGCGCATCTGCTTGGAGTGCGATGATCTTGTCAGCTATCAGCTTCAAGCGTTCAGGGGTTTCGAGTGGCAGTCCAAGATCTAGGGCGGCGGCGGATACAGGCGTCGGTGTCAGACGCATACCGCGGCCGGATGGTCTATCGGGTTGTGAGACGACAAGGAGAATCTCGATGTCATCTGCCTCAGCGAGCAGCCGCAAGGTTGGAACCGCAAATGGACTCGTGCCCATGAATACAATTCGCACGAGTTAGAAGTCGTCCTCATCGTCATCACCAGTGATGATGCGGATGTCTTCGCCAGATGCCCGATCCGTGATTAAGATGCCATCGAGGTGATCGATTTCATGGCATAGAATCCGCGCTTCAAGCTCGGTTGCTCGGATGAACAGCTCATTGCCATTAATGTCCTGAGCCTTCACCGATATGACATTTGGACGTCGGATGCGGGCTTTGATGCGCGGAAGCGACAAACATCCCTCACTCGGTTCAAACTGTTCGCCACGTTCTTTCGTGATCACCGGGTTCACAACAACTGTTGGGCCATTCCCGGCATCGTAAATCAGAAATCGCTTGCTGATTCCCACCTGTGGGGCAGCCAGGCCACAGCCATGTGCGCGGTACATCCGGGGGACCATACTCAGGGCCATTTCTTTAAATTCGGCATCGAACTCTGTAACGGGTTCTGCTTTCAGTTTGAGGACTTCCCAACCCGGAGTTTCATCAACTTTCAGGATTCCTGTGTCATCAAAAGGGACGTTGTAAGGGTCCGTGGATGCAGATTTTGTGCTTCTGACGCGGTTCGTAGCTTCTCCCATATCAGTCAAAATAATACCACCGCAGGGTTGCTAGACGCGTATACTAATGCCGGCTGATTTCAGAAAACATGCGGTTTGGAGTGTTGTCATGGACTGTCAAGTGGTTTGGAACCTGGTTGCCCCGATTGCGAAACGTGTTGCGCTCGCGCCGGCTTTCTTCCGTGCGCTGGAGCGTGCAGTTCCCATTGCTGTTGATGGCTCTGTGCTTGTCATCGGGTTGGATACAACCGTTGATGGAGCCCTTCAGGGAGCGCTGAACTCATCGGACAACCTGAACATCCTTCACAAGGCGTTTCGTGATGTAACCGGATTAGCCGATGGCATCGTCCGTGTAATTGAAGGTACCACTGCGGCCGACTGGGCAAATGCCCAAGCACGTGATGCTGCATCCCGTGAGATGGCCGCACGCCAACAGGCAAGAGCAAAACCATCCGCAAGCAGTATAGGGTGGGATCAGGCCATCGATGCCGTCTCGGCGCTTTGGCAGCAGTGCGAGAGCCGCACAAGTCCTGTTGCAAAAGCCCGTTTTGTTCTCGCTGCAATCGACCACATTGTTGAAATTGTTGGGACAGAAGGCCTCACGACAGATGCAGATACCCGGTCATTGCAGCGTGCCGTAGAGCGAATTGCATCCTGTGCGCAAATCGATGCCGTTTACGTAGCCGGCGAAGTCCTCAAGCGCCTCTAATTCGGTGTAACAGTGGCACTGGCCATGCTAGAATCTTGCCATGTCTGGATTTGTCCCTGCAAACGTTCGGTCCATCGTCGCGACGGACTGTGGCTCTACAACCACCAAAGCGATTCTCATTGAGAAACAACCTGATGGGGTGTATCGGCTGGTCGCCCGGGGCGAAGCTCCGACAACGGTAGAGGCACCCTTTGATGATGTTACGGTCGGGGTCACAAATTCGCTGACCGAGCTCCAGGACCTCACTGGAAAGCAGATTCTGGATCCAGCTGGAAAGCCGATGACCCCCTCGCAGTCGGACACAGTTGGGGTCGACTTGTATCTATCTACATCCAGTGCCGGTGGTGGTCTGCAAATGACCGTGGCCGGTGTCGTTCGTGAAATGTCGGCTGAATCGGCTGAACGTGCGGCGCTTGGCGCTGGTGCCATTATCATGGATACCTTGGCGATCAACGATGGCCGTAAAGACCACGAGAAGGTGGAGAGAATTCGTGCGCTTCGCCCTGACATGATCTTGATGTCAGGTGGGACCGACGATGGAAATGTGGTTCCTCAGGTGCAGGAAATCGCTGAAATTCTTCGTTCAGCTGACCCAAAGCCTCGCCTGGGTATTGGACTTAAACTCCCAGTCATTTTTGCCGGCAGTGAGAAAATGCGTCCAGCGGTCATGGACACGCTTGGCGATACGGTTGACGTTCGGATGGTTCCTAACCTCCGGCCGACCATGGCGCGTGAAAACTTGGGCCCAGCCCGCGAAGCCATCCACGAGCTGTTCCTCGAGCACGTGATGCAGCAGGCTCCTGGTTATGGAAAACTGACTACTTGGACAAGCTCCGGGATCATGTCGACCCCGAACGCCGTTGGCAAAATCATGGAAGAGATTGCCCGCCAGCGGAACATTTCGATTCTTGGAGTCGATATCGGCGGAGCGACAACCGACGTGTTCTCCGTGTTTAGTGGTATCTACAACCGCACAGTTTCGGCAAACCTAGGGATGAGTTATTCCATTTGTAATGTGTTGACTGAGGCGGGACTGCCTAATATCAAGCGCTGGTTACCTTTCGAAGAAAGCGATGCCTACATTCGCAACCAGTTGCGAAACAAAATGGTTCGGCCGACGACGATTCCTCAGGATTTACGTGACTTACAGATTGAACAGGCTGCAAGCCGTGAGGCGCTACGTCTGGCGTTTGAGCACCATAAATCGCTCGCTCGCGAAATGGTCGGGGTGCAGCAACAGCGTGACATCAGCGACATTTTTGAGCAAAAGGCCAGCGGTTCTACGCTTGTGAATATGTTCGAACTTGACATGCTGATAGGTAGTGGTGGTGTGCTTGCGCATGCTCCAAAGCTCGCCCAAACCGCTTTGATGATGATGGATGCGTATGCACCGCAGGGTCTGACGACGCTGGCTAAAGACTCAATCTTTATGATGCCGCAGCTGGGTATCCTCTCCACTCTATTACCTGAAGCCGCGACCGAAGTGTTTGAAAGAGACTGTCTGATTCGTATTGCTGATTGTCTGGCACCCGTAGGTACCGCAAAAGCAGGCGAAGAGTGCTTTACGGCAATCGTGGATGGAAAGTCGTATTTGGTGCCATTTGGTGAGATTGTTCTCGTGCCTGTGGAAGCCGGTCGGACCGTCAATGTCGAATGTAGACCGGGTAAGTCCTTTGACTTTGGTGATGGCAAGGGACGTAGCAAGACGTACACAACAGTTGCTGGCGAGCTCGGCTTAGTGTTGGATGGACGTGGTCGACCTATTGTTATTCCAGTAGAGGATGCTGAGCGCGCAGCAACGATGCGGCGCTGGCTCGAAGCGATGGGTCTCAGTAGTTCCTAAATCACCTGTTTTTACGTACTCGATTTGCCGACATCTAATTCGTGGGCATTCTACACAAAGCCAGACAGGCATATCTGATTGCGAAGGGGAACTGGGTTCTCCGGGGGAGCATCAGGCCGTTCTCGAAAGTATTTGTTGAAGGCAAACTTCTTGTGAGGAATCGCCACCGTATCCAAATTGGAAATGGATTTAGGGTACTTGCGGCCCACGTCGCAGTGGAACTTGGAGCTGGGGCGTATGGACGCATCACCATTGGAGATAACACGTTCATCAACTCGGGAACTAGTATTGGCAGTCTTTCGTCGGTGACTATTGGAAACAACGTTGCAATCGGAAACTATGTACTGATACTTGATTCTGATTATCATAATCCGCTGGATCATACAAAACCTGGTGCAAAAGCTCCAATCGTCATCGG
>CAIYBQ010000615.1 GCA_903924445.1 uncultured Armatimonadota bacterium
GATTACCGGAGTCAGGTGTTTCTGTCGACCAACGCTCCCGGCGGGCAGGCTGAAAACTTGGCGAGTGGATGGTATCGGCACACTGCAGCCGTGACTGCACGCATTATCAATGCCGCTTACCGATGATGCCCGCTTGATACAATCCGGTTAATGACTCGTTCTGCATTCGGCGCTGCCATCTTGATCTCCGGAATCGCTGTCATGACAGCGTCCGGGCAGGCATTCGCTCAGGACTCCAGCATCGAAAAGTCCAAGATGATCCTGCAATCGTTGGAGCAAAAACGCCCCGATTACATTGCATTGATTCAGGATGTCAGTGGAAGCATGCTGACGAATGGGATGTTGCAGAAAGCGCGTCAAGCGGCTCTTGTTGTAATAAAAGAGGCTGCTGTCCAAGGGACCTATGTTCGTATCGTGGGGGTGAATGCCACCGAGCACGTCCTCTTCGATGGTCCTATCAAGTCGAGTAAGGACCGCAAGGCGGCGTTGGATGCGATTCCCTACAAGGCGCTTGAAGGTGCGGGGACGAATCTACGAAAGCCGCATCACACTGCACTGCGCCAAGCACTAGACTCTGGTGCAAAGTCGCCCGTCATCGTGTTTGTGACAGATTCGTACAACGATGCGCCACGGGGAAATCCTGATGAGCTCGCAAACTACGCCGCTTACTACGATAAGGGGGGCGATCTCGCAAAGATTGCAGCATCTCCAACCGGGAAAACTTATCGTAAGGACATTGCCGAGTACGCTGCCCGAGGTGGGAGAACGTTTGGTTTTGGGGTTGAAGTTGATGCCGTTTCGCATCGCCCGGTGGAACGTAGCCCAAAGGACATTTCAACGCCAAAGCCAGATGTCAAACCGGTTGCACCGGCGAGTGTTCCTCCTCCGCCATCGGATGACCCTATCTGGCCATACCTCTTAGGAGGAGCGGTGATTATTGCCGCAGCGGGAGCCGTGTACGCGCTCAAAAGTCGCAAGCCTCTTGCCGTGAGCATCGAAATGGGCTCTCGTAGTGGCCGCGACCTCGTGTTTCGCGGCGGGGATGCTGTTGGTATTGGCGGACTGGCTGCCGGATGCACGCAGACACTGCCATTTCCTGGAAATGCTGGCGCCATCGCGATGCTGACGCTCGAGCGAGGAGTGTTGGTTGCGAAGCCAGTCTCTGTGGCAGGAGCATCCGCTTTATGGGTTTTGTCCGTCAATGGTGTTGATGTAAGCGGTACATCCTCTGTGCCGGTACGGGTTGGGGACACATTGCGCATCCGGTCTATCGCCGGGGATACTGAAATTGTTGCTGATTATCGCTGGAAGGTTGCACCTGTCAGCTGGGAGCGTGGAAGAACGTGATTCGCCGAATAATTGTCCTGCTTGCTGTGATCATTGTCATTACCTCAGGAGTGTTTGCACAAGGTGCCGCGCTCACAACTCCCGGTAATCAGGCATTACCAAATCTCTACCAGACGGGAAAGCGCTACACGTTGCGTCTGCAATATGTGGATCCTAAAGGCGATGATGTCACGAAGGCTGTCTTTCATGATGAGTCGAGAAGTGGCAACATCGATGTTCCGATGAAGGCCATTGATGGCTCAACTGCGGATGGCGCAAGCGTGACATGGGAAGTAAATGGGTTTGAAAAAGGAGACCACAAGGGTTTCTTTGTCGTGACGACCGAGACTGGGTCGACCCGCCATCCCCAAGCTCCCGATACGTTCTATGAGTTCAAAGTACATAGCGTTATCGACAAATGGATTGTTGTTGGCGTGTCAATCGTGCTTTGTTTTACGCTCGTTCCATGGGTCATTTACACCGTCGTTAGAAGCATGAACCGCCGTGGCAGTCCATCGAGTGCTGCAAAAGTCGGCTTAATGGTCGGAGCGCTGGGCGCCCTCGCGATGTTTGTTTGGCAGTTCCTTGGTATCTATGACAACCCGCTGATTTGGATCCTGGCAGTCGTTGTGTTCATTGTTGTCGTGGTAGGCGTCTTGGCTCGTCGCTAGGCAGACGATGTCGTTCCGGATGCGTGGCAGGGATTCTGGTTTCCACAGCGAATTTCGTTAGTAGTTTATGAATAATTTGTCAGATTCCCACGGCATCCTTTACGGACACATCCGCTCCGCGATGTGGAAGCTTGCACTGCCATCGATTGCAAGCGGCCTCCTGATGTCAGCAAACAGCATTGCTGACAAGCTGTTCATGGGCCGCCTTGGTGTCGATGCCCTTGCCATCGTGACGGTAGTCCATGAAATTCGCCTTGCCCTGATGACCATTCTGGTTGCGTTTTCCGTTGGCGCCGCCGCCATCATCGGACGTGCAATCGGTGCTGGTGACAAAGCGGAAGCCGCGCAAGCCCTTCGCCAAACCGTGCTGGTTTCCGGTGTCGTCGGCAGCATCATCGGGGGACTTGTGGCGCTCTTTGCACCGCTAATCCTCCACATAATCGGCTACCGCGGCGAAGCATCAAGCTTTGATGAAGGCGTAGTCTACCTCCGCTGGTCGATGCTTGCGGTTCCATCGTTGTTCACCCTGATCATCGGCAACACTGTTTTCGGTGTCCTAGGAGAATCCCGCCGCGCACTGCAAGTCATTTCGGTCGCCGTCGTGCTGAATATCCTCTTCGATTACATCCTGATTTTCGGTAAGTGGGGCTTCCCCGAAATGGGAGTGAGTGGCGGGGGGGGCGCTCTATGTATCAGCCAGACGATTGCCACGATTCTCTTCCTCCTCTTCCTGCCGAGGACACCCCTTAGTGGTGCTCTGCATGGGATGTGGCTGCCGGAAACGAGCATGCTCCAGCGCATCCTACATATCGGTTTACCGGCATCCGCAAGGCAGGCTGTCGTCGCGCTAAGTGGCTTGGCCATTCAGGCATTGCTCTTACGGACGCAGAGCGGGTCCGCCGCCGGGGCCGCGCACGGCATCGGGGTCCTCGTCGAGTCTCTTGCGTTTCTGCCCGGCAACGCATTTGCATCGACTGCCGGAACCTTTGTTAGTCAAAATCTCGGTGCCGGCAATAGCCAGCGCGCCAAGGATGCCGCCGCAATATCTGTTGGACAGGCCGTGCTGACGATGACGGTTGGCGGAGTTTTGTTTGGTCTGATGGCGGGGGGCATTGCACATTTGATGTTGCCTGCAAGTGCGCCGGAAGCCGTTGACCTTGCGACGCGCTACCTGCAGCTAATGGCCTTTATACAGCCCGCTGTTGCTGTCAATCTGGTCCTCGCAGGGGTCCTTGCAAGCGCTGGAGACACCCGGACTCCCCGGACGGTTACCGTCGTCACGACAGGTTTCCGCGTGCTCCTTGCGTATGGGTTGTCGACGTTTACGGGACTTGGCGTGATGGGCGTGTGGCTTGGTGTAGCAAGCACGCCGGTTATCTCGATGGCCCTCTTGGTCGCCGCTTATCGTCGCGGCAGCTGGACATCCACCAAAGTTTAGCTAGCTTAGCGGCTACCTCGTACCTTGCGGACAAGCTGGCACCCGACCAGAAATGCGCCGGCAGAGATCAGAAACACAACCATGTAGCCAAGCCCCGCACGCTGACGGTTCACGGCATCTACCAAAACACCACACAAACCAGACACAATCTGCGGGCTGCTCACACTGGCCTGCCAGATTCCCATGTCTTTCCCCGATGACTCTGCATCCGGGAGGACATCGGCGACCAGAGCAACCGATGACGCCATGTAGACTCC
>CAIYBQ010000616.1 GCA_903924445.1 uncultured Armatimonadota bacterium
CTGGATGGTGCACTCGATCCAAACGAGCCGGTGCGGCCGGTTCTGGATGCGCCAAAGCCACTGCCCGTTGACGCGCCAGCGGCGCCACCACCGAATGGTGCTCGTGTGGATGATGATCCGCCAAAGCTGCCACCGCTTGTCCGCGCGCTTCCGCCACCAAACGGCGTGCGTGTGGTTGATCCGCCAAAGCTGCCACCGGATGTCCGGGCGCTTCCGCCTCCAAACGATGACCGTGTGGATGATCCGCCAAAGCTGCCACCGGATGTCCGGGCGCCTCCACCACCAAACGAGCCGCGGCTACCGGACGCAGATCCGAACGAGCTGCTACCCGTACGGCGGCCGACGGTGTTGTAGTTATACGATGGCCTGCTACTCCAACCGACACGCCCGATTGGGTTGCTTCGGTAGTACGAAGAATAGCTGTTCCAACCGTAATAAGGGCGTCCGCCGATATTGATATTCAACCCAACCATCGGGGAATACATCAGGCCTGGCATCCACGGACGATAACCAAAGTAGCCGCCGTAAAAGGCCATCCCCGGGTACCAAGACATCGCGACATAGTCAGACCACGATGGCGCAAGCCCCATGTAGACTGGCCGTGTGTACGTATAGTTTTGAGGAAATGGATACCACTTCGCGCCCTGCGCAGCTGCATTCTCAAGGCCTGCACCGTTTGGTACAAACAAAGTAGGTGTACTGCCATCGTTGACAAAATACATCCCGCCGTTCTCAGACTTGCCAAACTTCATCACATACATGTTTTGATTGGCGAATGGGACAACAATCGTCTCACCCGTGGATGCGTACAGCTGGTAGCCACCCTGATCAAAGACAGCACGATTAATGACAATCTCTTGCCCCTTGGGGACATCTTGCCATTGATAAACTTCGCCATTCGATGGTGCCGCAGGAGGCGGAGCACTGACAGGCGGCGCCATCGCCACAGGCTTTTCCTTATAACATCCAGTAAGCGCACCAAGTGCCAGCAACGAGATCGTAGCAAGCATTAATTGTTGTTTCGCCATTTCAGACCCTAACTTCCGGCACACTCCGGACTTATACATCGTGTCAATTACGACAATAACATCATGAATTGTTCCGCATCCCATAACATGCGTGGGAACGGCAACCTACCTGTCCATGGTACGATTTTCCGTTATGGTTGTCACCCCACGCGAATTCAATGTGCATACGGCTGTCCGCCCGCGCATCGTGATGCTGTGGGTCTTCTTTTTGGTAACCGTTGTGGTTGTTGGCCCAACAATCCCGGCATCTGCATTTGTTTCCTGCACATGGCACCACAGCCAGCTTCCAGGCGAACAACCAGGCACCGTCACCGATGACACAAAACCATCCACGGTCGTAAATGCAAAAGTGGCTCAGCCACAACGCGACCGTACGCTGTGGAGTCCATTGGATGCATCCAAAGACACAGCCATCGCGAACGCACCCACTGCGGTCGTAGCCATTCCCCGAACGGGAATCGCTCCTCGCGCACCTCCAGCCACACGCTAAACTCGCCGACAATCCTGAACAATGTGAATCTTGTTCAGCAGTGCCGTGCCAAGAACATGACCATCCCTTTATCCCCTCTTCGCGCCTTGCCGCTGTAGTGGGCTGATGTTGCACCTGAAAGTACCCGTATGAATTTCCTGCGTAAGCTGTTTGATAACAATGAGCGTGATGTTGCCCGTTACCGCAAAGTCGTGGAGAAGGTCAACGCTCTCGAACCGCAATTCAAGGCACTCAACGATGAGCAGTTAAAAGGTAAGACGGAAGAGTTCCGCACCCGTGTCCGTGAGGCAGTTGGGGATGAAGCCCAGTACAAAACCCGCAAGGACATGACAGAAGCCTACAACAAGGCCCTCGATGACATCCTCCCAGAAGCCTTCGCCGCCTGCCGCGAAGCATCCTGGCGCTACCTCAAAATGCGCCACTTCGATGTCCAGCTTATCGGTGGCATGGTGCAACACGATGGACGTATCTCCGAGCTACGTACCGGCGAAGGAAAAACCCTTACATCCACGCTTGGGACGTACCTCAACGCGATCGCTGGTAAAGGTGTCCACCTTGTCACCGCAAACGACTACCTTGTAAAGCGTGACGCAATCTGGATGGCTCCTCTCTACGATGGCCTCGGCATGACCGTTGGCATCCTCCAAGGACACTCGCCAGAAACCGGCGAGGGCGGCGGCACCTTTGTCTATGACCCAACGTACACAAATCCTCAGGAAGATGGCCTGGATGACCGGTTCAAGTTCGCCCGCCAGGTCTATGACCGCCGGGATGCCTACTCCTGCGACATCGTCTACGCAACCAGCGCCGAGCTCGGCTTTGACTACCTCCGCGACAATATGGCCCCAACGAGCAACCAGATTGTTCAACACCGTGGCCACTGGTTTGCGATCATCGATGAGTGTGACTCCAACCTTATCGATGAAGCTCGCACACCACTGATCATCTCTGGAACTGCTGAGAAGTCATCTGACCTCTATTACGTCTTCGCCCGCATCATGCCAATGCTCGAGCGTGGCGATGAAAAGAAGGACAAGTACGACAACACCACAGATGAAAAAGACTTTGTGGTGGATGAAAAGCAAAAGACTGCCCACTTCTCCGAGCAGGGTCTGGTCAATGTCGAAAAGCAGCTGCGCCGGATGGGCTTTGATGTCGAAGACATTTCGGCACTTGAAAATGTCCAGTACATGCAGCATGCAAACGCAGCGCTGAAGGCACACGCCGTCTTCCACCGTGACCGCGACTACGTCGTGCGCCAGGGTAAGGAAGGCAAGCCGGAAGTCTGTATCGTGGATGAGTTCACGGGACGCATCATGTTTGGCCGCCGCTGGTCGGATGGTCTTCACCAGGCTGTGGAAGCCAAAGAAGGCATCAAGATCGAGAACGAGCAGCAGACGATGGCGACGATCACCATCCAGAACTACTTCCGCCTCTACGCAAAGCTTGCCGGTATGACCGGTACCGCGAAGACCGAAGAGGATGAGTTCCGTAAGATTTATGCCCTCGATGTTGTCCAGGTTCCAACCAACAAGCCGATGGTTCGTCAGGATCTTGCGGATGTCATCTACAAAACAGAAGAATCCAAGCTCCGTGGCATCGCGTTGGAGATTCTCCAGATTCACTGCCGTAAACAGCCGGTTCTCGTTGGTACGCGTTCCATCGAAATGTCCGAGCGCGTCAGCGAATTCCTCACCTTCCAAAAGCTGGAGCTCCTCGGTGCGGTCACGATTCTGCGCCACGCCATCGATGAGAAGAAGAAAGAACTTGGCGATGACTACGGCAAGTTTGTAAGCCTGCTGATCACCAAGTTCGATGACCTTTCGCTCCGCAAGCTAGAACCGGTGGCAAAGGCCGTTGGAATCTCTGTGTCCAAAATGACCGATCCAGCTATTGTCGCTAAGTTTGCTGACCGCTTGGCTCTGCCGCAAGACCAGCGGGATGAGCTTCTTGAATGCCTGATGCACGGTATTCCGCACAACATTTTGAACGCGAAGTTCCACGAAAATGAAGCGCGTATCATCGCTGAAGCGGGCCGCCTCGGCGCCGTTACGATTGCTACAAACATGGCTGGCCGTGGCGTCGACATTCTCCTTGGCGGAACCCACATCGCGAGCGAAGCCGAGAGGGCAATCTCATCCGATGAGTCTTACCGCCGCGGTGGCCGCCGGTCCATCGCACACGTTGTGACCAAAAAGGATGCCGCAGACACTCCAGAAACCAGTGGTGTAGCAGGTGCCGGAACGACGGTGATCGGGGATGATTCCCAGACACCCGAGCAGCTTGCTGCAGAGCGTGTGGCTGTCCACAAGGCAGGTGGTCTCTATATTCTTGGTACAGAGCGCCACGAAAGCCGCCGTATCGACAACCAGCTCCGTGGACATGCCGGACGTCAGGGCGACCCAGGTTCGAGCCGCTTCCATGTGTCCCTCGAGGACTTCCTCTGGCGTGCATTTGGTGACCGCACCAACTCCATCCTGATGAAGCAGTGGGAAGATGACCAGTCTGTTGACATGCCAATCCTCTCCAAGATGATTGAGAATGCGCAGAAGAAGGTCGAGCAGCACAACTTCGATGCACGTAAGCACGTTCTCGAATACGACGATGTGATGAACGTACAACGCGAGGTGATTTACTCTGAGCGTAAGCAGATCCTCGAAGGTGCTGATCTCCGCGAGACGATTCTGAGCTACCTTGGAGATGCAGTCGATGGCGCGATCACCGCAGGGATTCCTGAAGGTGTTGCGGTGGATGACTATGACATCGATGGCATTCTCGCACCACTGCGTGAAGTCTTCCCTATCGATGACCAATTGGACATCGAAAGCCTCAACGGTAAGAACCGTGGCGAGCTCGCTGACATCCTGCACAAAGCGGCTGTGGATGCCTTTGAAGCGCGCGAGGCGGACATGGGTGCTGAACAGATGCGTGAGATTGAGCGCCAGGTCATGCGCCAAGTCATCGACCGTGAGTGGGTTGAGCATCTTCGCAACATGGACTACCTCCGCGAAGGTATCGGCCTCCGTGGCTATGCACAGGTCGACCCGCTTGTTGCTTACAAGAAAGAAGCTCTCGAGCTCTTCAACCAGCTGCAAACGACGATTATCGCGCAAACCATGGCACAGACCTTCCGTGCCCAGCTGCAGGCAGCACAGCCAAGCGAGGATGAGCTCCTCCAGATGCTCCTCAGCGGGGCATTCGGACAGTTCGAGATGTCACAGGAAGACGATGACACATCCGGTGAGGAAGCATCCGAAGATGATGTCCAATCGATCGACACCGCAAAGGTCGAGCAGGAGATGAATCTTCTGCTGCAGGCTGCTGCGATGGCACCAACCACCGCACCAGTCACGCCTGAACCGAACGATCCATGTCCATGTGGATCCGGTAAGCCTTACAAGGCCTGCCATCGGGGTCGGCCACTGCCAGCAGCTGAGTAAGTGATTTGGGGACCCACACGGGTCCCCAAAGTTCTTTTTGGAGTCATCTATGTCCACGAACAATTCGGATGAGCATCAAGGCAACGCGCCGCCCCCCGACGATGCGGACGAAGTGGTCTTTGTCCCCGATGCACCGAGCGGCCTGCCGGTTTACTTTGGCGGGAATGTGCGGGCTGAAGTGCAGCATGTAGCAGCAGCTGAATCTGGTGACGAAGACGATGTGAACGCTGGCGACGATGCCGGCCAGGCAGCGCCGATCGATGTCAGTATCACAGCAGCAGATCCGGACAGAATTTTGTCAGCAGCGGTTTCCGCACCTGAAGATGCCATCGTGGCGCTGCGCCAGAGTCCAAGCTTTGGGGTTTACACAGAGCGTTTGGCTGCGGCTCGTGTTGCGGTGCGGGATGGTATTCGCAAGGCGAGCCACCCGGATGTCCTTCATGCGTTGAACTGGGATATGGAGCAGCTGGATAAAGTTGCCGCACTCCCGGAGCCGGGGCAGTTTGCCGCGTGGCTGTGGGCACGTCTGGTCTTCGGACGTGGATTTGCGATCCTTGCTATTCTGACCGTGCTTGGTGGCATCGCGTGGGCAGTCTGGATCGTGATCAGCAACCGCTAAGTAGAGACCGCGAAAGATAGGTTGAATATCAATGAACATCGCGGTGATCGGACTTGGTGGCACGGGCTCTGCGGCGCTTCGCTTTCTTGCGGCTGCCGGTCACAAGGTGACGGGCTACGAGCGCTTTGAAATCGGCCACAAGCGTGGGTCAAGTCATGGCAACTCGCGGATTATCCGCTATGCCTATCCCGATCCGCTGTACACAAACCTGATGACAGCAGCCTTTCCGCTTTGGGAGGAGCTTTGTGACAAAGCCGGGCGCGATCTCCTGGTCAAGTGCGGGGGGATTACATTTGCTCCGGATGGGCATCCAGAGCTGGATGCCACGATCGCAGCGCTGTCGAGTGCGGGTGTTGCTCATACGGTGATGTCTTCTACCGATGCGATGCAGCGCTTTCCGGCTTTTCGCTTTGCAGCGGATGAAATGGTTGTCTTTCATGGGGATGCCGGATTTCTGCGAAGTGGCGAGATTGTTGAGGCGCAGGTTGCGCTTGCCCGTGATGCGGGCGCTGAAATCAGAGCGGGTGTCGAGGTTGTGGATGTCCGTGCATCGGAGACAGATGTATTGGTCCGAACAGCGTGTGGGGATTTCAGTTTCTACGACAAGGTGATTGTCGCGGGCGGTGCGTATTTGCCGATGTTGTTTCCTGAACTAGCATTGCCACTTACGGTGACGCGGCAGCAGATTACCTATGTCGGGCTCGATGAATCCGTAAAGGGTGTTTGTAGTCCAGAGCGGATGCCGGTTTGGATTGATGCTGCAACGTATTGGTATGGCTTCCCTACCGATGGCCGTGTGGATGGTGTGAAGGTCGCAAGGCATCAAATGGGGGTTGAGGTTGACCCAATCGCGGATGACCGCGCTGTGCGGGGTAGCGACGATGATGAGGCGGTGCGTGTTGCGGAGAAGCGTATCGGCGGGACGACGGGGCGTGTTGTCCACTCTGAGGTCTGTTTGTACACAAACACTCCAAATGAGGATTTCATCTTCGACACTGCGCCGGGCTGGGGCAATATATTACTCGTCAGCGGCTGCAGCGGGCATGGGTTTAAGTTCACCGTGTTGCTGGGTAAGGCAGCAAGTGACTGGGCAACATCGGATGAATTTTGCCATGGGCTAGCCGATGACCGATTTCGGCTTCATGGACATTTGCAGCCATGAACTCTGCACCAGGGGGCTATTTGGGAACACATCTGTCTGCAGAGCCTCGGTTGAAGGCCAGAACCCGTGTGGGATTCATCAAAGCTTCTTGAGGATGTCTGCGTGGATATCTAACATCCTCCAACGGAGATCACTAATCTTCGAGCGCTGGCCAATGACCCGAGCCAAGCCTTTGATGCCAATGATGACTTGTGAAGCACTGACGGATATCACGAAACATCGTTAGCGGGAGGTGGGTGCTACTTGGTCGGCACAGATATTTGTTGTTCGGAAAGTGTTCCGGGCAGGGCGCTGATACCGGATTAGGTCAGGGACAGTGGTACTGCGTACGATTTGCATGATATTCTTTTTCGCACCCGGTGTGTTTGGGGATGTCCCGTCTTAGCTCAGCTGGACAGAGCAGGCCCGTCCTAAGGGCAAGGTCGGGGGTTCGAATCCCTCAGACGGGATGCCACTATCATGCAGAATAGACCACTGCATGTGTTTATACGGAGAGGTCGCATAGTGGTCTAGTGCGTCCGCCTCGAAAGCGGAAGTAGTGCAAGCTACCGTGGGTTCGAATCCCACCCTCTCCGTAGTCCCCCATAGGCTAAAGTGGCTGGTTTGATAGGCTGGAATGGGCAAATTCAGGCTGAAATGGGGTTTTTCTGCTATGGATTTTTCAATTTAATATATGGATGTTTTAACGCATCCAATTTGATCCGTCCGTTTCTTGAACAATCTTCCACTTTTAGGCATTTGCCATGCGAGCATTTCCTGCCTGTTTCATGGCAGTAAACACAACGAACATCGGCCATAAGTACCCTCGGCTTCTTCGTAGCAGAGGAGCGGCAACGTGTCTTACCCTTGCTAGTGGTTACTGGGATGTAATCGCCGTAACTTCGATGCACCCGTGTGACAATGCCCATAACCATGCAACAAGTTCAAGCGGCGCAGTCCATCATCCCATTACTCAAAAGCTATAACACCTGCTTGACCCTAACCATTGTCACCCTGCAAGCAGCGTTCTCTTTTGCCATCCCCTTCTTCACCAGCACAAGTTATCTTCTATCCTGGGCACTAATCCTTGTTGTGCTATGTCTCCATCTCCTTGGGGCATACAGCTTTAGCCGGTCGCTCGAAGTGCTCGGTGTTGAGAGAAAACGGATGATTGGCCTATACACGCTTGTCCCCTTTGGCAACATCCTCTGTATGGTTGAGCTGTCCAAGGCTGTCAATGCAAGGATGAAAGCGATTGGGGTTACGAGGAAGATGAACGATGCTGATATCCGGGTCATCGAAAGACAAGCTCTGGAACAGCACTGGTGATATCGCCCTGTCCCATAACTATTTCGTCAAGGCAATAATGGAGGCCTTGAACCACTGCAGATTGTTCTCGTGATGCAAACCGTACGACATGACAA
>CAIYBQ010000617.1 GCA_903924445.1 uncultured Armatimonadota bacterium
GGCCGTTCTCAGCCAACCGCCAAGAGGCAACGCCCCGGATGACGGTTCCTACCAGGCAAGCATCAAAAGCGGCGCGTTTTCCCTGCATGTCGGGGCGCGCTTTGCGAATCTGCGCATCGATGCACGTGAAAAACGGGTTGCCTTTGCGGCGACCCATCCGCGCCTCGGCTGGCAAGAGACGCCTCTGGGTTCGGTGACGTGGTCGGATTTGACAGACCTTGCAGCTGTGGTCGAGGCGACGGAGACATCGATTACCAGCCGGGCTACATTCCTCGATGAGCGCGGAGCAACCTGGCAGCTTTCCCGCCGCGTTGTGCCGGCGAAGCAGAGCGGCGGCTTTGACATTTCCATTTCGCTGCAAGTCGACAAGCCGAGGATTCTTGTGCACTTCCCAGCGCTTCTCCTCCATATGTCCGGGGCGCTGTTCCATCAGGCAATCTTTCCCGGGGTTGAGTACTTGGATGCCCGTGATTCCAGCTCGAGTCAAGCCGATATCGAAACGGATGAGCATAACCGCGAGGTCCCTCAGCGTCATCAGCCGACGATTCCACTCATGGCCATCCAGCAGCCGGACAAGCTCTGGCTATCGCTGGCGTATACGCGATTTGACCGCGTCAGCCCGTTCTTTGATGTTCCTGACCGCCACTTTGGAACAGGACTGCCATCCATGGGTGTGCTCTTCCCCGGTGGCTTCCACGACCCTGGCAGCCTGGTTCCAGAGCGTGGTTATCAAATGGCATCGGGTGTGGTTCTCTCCACCACCATTCAGGTACGCGGTGCCACAAAGGGCGAAACCGTGCTTGCCGGAATCGAGCGCTGGATTGCTGAACATCCCCTTCCTGCCATTCCCGAGCGTGTGACGATTTTCGAGCATGCCCGCCTCGCAGGCGCAGGCTTGCTGGATTCCGCTGCGCAATCCCCTGCCGGTTTTCGCCATGCGTATCCGGGAGAGTTTCCGTTTCAAGCAGCCCCCGATGCAGCATTTGCGCTTTCATGGATAAGTTCCGTGATGCCAAAGCGGGACCCAGGGCTTGCAAAGCGCGCATCCGATGTTAGCGACCGCGCAGCCAAGACGCTGAATGGAGGAGCATCCGGTGGCATTGGCCATATCCGCACGATGGGGCCGGCTCTTGTTTACGGTGATGTCAACGCGTATCTGGATGGCGCTCGTAAGAACGGTCAAAGTGCCGTGGGCCAGATTACCAACAATGGGCGCGTCCCGTACCGCAAGGGCAAAGTCGATTTTGCGCGCACGAGTCGTGAAAGTCACGCAAATGGCATCACAGGGAATGTGCTACAGGTTGCGCTAACCGCGGCTAGTGAGACGGGTGATGCGGCGTTGATTAAAGCGGCAATCTCGATGCTGAAGAAAGCCAACACCGCGTATAGCAACACGGTTCCCCGCGGTGCGCAGACCTGGGAGATTCCTCTCCACACCCCGGATATCCTTGCCAGTGCCCACATGCTGCGCGCAAATGTCCTTGGCTATGAGCTGACGGGCGATCGTGAATTCTTTGATGAAGCTCGTTATTGGGCGTGGTCGGGTGTTCCTTTTGTGTATCTTGACCGTCCGACGGACACGGGTCGGGTCGGGATGTACGCGACGATTGCGGTGCTGGGCGCATCGAACTGGATTGCGCCAAACTGGATTGGTCTGCCAGTGCAGTGGTGTGGTCTGGTCTACGCGGATGCTCTGCTTGATCTGTGGTTCCACGACCGGGATCCACGCTGGAAGCTGCTTGCGGATGGCATTGTCTCAAGTGGCTACCAGCAGTCGTGGCCACCGGTATCGGGCGCGGTCATTTCAAGAACGGCGCGGGAGCGCCAGGGCCTCCTCCCTGACAGCTTTGTCCTCGAGTCTCAAATGCGGGCAGACCCCGCGATCACGCCTGCGACTTTGCTGATGCCTGCATCCAGATCGATGGACCGCCCAGTTTACACCCGTCACTGCCTGAAACCGGGCATGGGCACTGTTCATATCGCCGGGGATGTCAGCGGTCTTCGCGGCGATAAGTGGGAGCTTCGTCCGTGGCGGGATGACTCAAATGTCGTCATCACTGGTCCATATGTGACCCGCCTTGAAGTGCAGGGGGGTAGCTTTGAGCGCCTCAAAACAGATCGACCAAGTGAAGTCTTAGTCCTGCGCTGCCGTGGCAAGGTGACGATTGGTTTGATGAAGTAAGTCTCACCGGGATAACGAAGGGTCAATTACTTGCAGAGTCGACTACTCTGAGTGAAGAAAATCACACTTGTCCCATATAGCAGAACTTTCTGCCGTAGATTGGCATCCTAGAGTTAGCAATGTTTGAGTTATCCCCCGAAACAACCCCGACGACAGGAAAGCTGGAGAACAAACCAGATACCCAAGCGTCGGCGCATACCTCGGCGGAACCATGTGATGCGATTATGATTCGTCTGTCGGTTGCAGAGCTAGATGCCTTAACAGACATCGTCCTCAATGCGCCACCTTCCAAGCTGGTTGATGATGAGATGGCAGAGCACTTGCTGCGCAAACTGATGCAGCTACAGCGCGAGAAGCTCTTTAATAGCCCCGAGTAGCACTCGACCGTTAGCGCGGTTTTGGGTTTCCCGCACGGCATTTGTCAGAGCAGTAGAGGACGGTTTCCCAGTCGCGCTCACAGACATCGTGCTCAATGCCCCACCCACCAAGCTGGTTGATGACTCCATGGCAGAACACTTGCTGCGCAGACTGATGCAGCTACAGCGCGAGAAGCTCTTTAATAGCCCCGAGTAGTACTCGACCGTTAGCGCGGTTTTGGCGTACCGGCGCGGCATTTGTCAGAGCAGTAGAGGACGGTTTCCCAGTCGCGTTCCCATTTCTTACGCCACGTAAAGTCACGACCGCACACTGGACAGCGCTTTACCGGGAGATCCTTTGGGTTCCGAACGCCTTTTGAGAGTCCTTCCTTTCGATCAGGCATCCGTCACCGCCATCAAACTAAGGTTTCGCAGGCTGGCACCCACAACCAGAGGGCCTGTCAGTTCCCAGCCAAGGTTGATGCTGCTGATGGCGAAGAGACGGCGATCCCGGCTTTTCTGGAGAAAACCAGCCTTCCATGCGGCGGTGAGGCCAGCATCGATCATCGGGAGGATGTCCCTCTGCAGCGAAACCCATTCGCCGTAAGGATAGGAATCGAGTGCCGTAAAGTACTCCCGGCCTCCAGGAGTATAAATAAACTTGCCACTCCCCGCGGTATCCCCAGCGGTGTGTCGCTTTGGCATTGCGTAGCGAGTATCAACAAATGGAATCCCAAACCAGAGGAAGTCGCCGTAGCCAGGGTGGCCCTTCTCACGATTCTGGATGGTGATAAACGCCTGCCACTGCGCGGTATGCCAATTTTCGAGGCGAAGATCACCATTGGAACGAAATGGTTCAACCTTGGTCTCACAAACAAATCGCAGCTCTTTCAGCGTTGACAGAGGTGTCGGCTGTGCAAATTCCTGCTCAATCAAGAGGTGCGCCCAAGGAGCATCCGGTGCGCGTAGCTTACCCCCGTACTCCGCGATGCCATCCATGTGCAGCTCAAGCGTAGGCGATTGCCCCGCCGTCCAGCGGATGGACTTGCCTTCTGTATCCCAGCGGAAACCCTTCGGCCCGTATTCCTGCATCCAGGACCATGCCACATCGGATGTCGAATTCCACTGACGCAACAACCAATCAGGAGTGGATGCCCCTGGCCAGCACATTAACGCCGGCGGCATCCCCTGTGGATCGTTTGGCGGTGTGACAAAGAAGCCATTCCGAAACCCGGGGTCACGCAACAGCTCCTTTGTCTTCATTCGAAATGAACCTTACTTGCCCTTGCGCTCATAGCGTGGACGCTTTGCAGGAGGAACCGGCTTTGCCTTCGGTCCTTCAAGCAGCGCCTTTACGCCGGCTTCGAGCTGTGGGTCAAGTCCACGGATCTCATCCTGAACCGTGAGGTCCACGCGAACATCCACCTCGGCGCCTGTGTGCTCTTCGTTCACACCATCCGTGATGCGATACCAGCCACGCAGCGGCATCCGGACCGTCGAGCCATCGAGGAGGGATGCAGCACCGGTGCTGATGACCGCTCCAAACGTTGGCGTTCCGATGACAGGACCGCGTCCGAGCTGCCTGAATGCATGCGAGAAGATCTCGGCATTCGAGTAGGCATTTTGGTTTGTCAGCAATGCCGCAGGCTTGAGCCATGGGTAGAACGGCAGGCGGTCGATTGGATAGCCTGGTTTTCCGTTACGCCCAATTGTGTAGGCATGCCGTGGCTGATGCAGCATCGTCAAGAGGTAGTCCGCCGTCGAGCCGCCGCCATTGTCGCGAACATCGA
>CAIYBQ010000618.1 GCA_903924445.1 uncultured Armatimonadota bacterium
CGCACGCAGGCGCTTCTTTGTAAACTCCTCAAGCTGCTCATTGCTGACTGGAAGCACTTGGGATTGAGCCCCTTGTGCCTTAAGGACATCCTCGAAAACCGCATGCACGATATTGCCAAGGCGTTTACCCGCTACTGTCAAGTGGGATGTGGACTTGCCGGAGTGACTCGTTCCGCCAGCCATCGATATCTCAGGTCCAGCTGACTGAACATCATCCGCTTCATCCTCAGCCGGGTTTGGGACAGCATCGAGGATAGGCGCATGGTTTTTCGTGAGCTTAGTAAAGCTCGTGAATTGCCGCTGCGGGAACAGCGTGTGCGTTACCGGTAGCGGACGCTCGGGCGGCGGCGTTTGGGCGCTCTGCTGATATTGAGCAACCATCGGCGCCGCTAAGCCCTGGCTTGGATGGACTTTATAAAGCTGTTCGCCACCTGTCGAGAGTGTCGTCGATGCAAGCTCGGATAGTCCATCAAAGGTTACATCGCCGAGCACCGATGTAAGCGCGGTCGTCCAACCGGGCTGATGGCCCGCCCGTGGGCATTGTCCAGTGGGCACAACACAATACGAAACGGCCCGCGTCAGCGCGACATACAGCAGCCGTTTGTCTTCATCGGCAGCATCGTCTGTGACACGTTTGAATGCAAACTTGTCCCAGCGTCGGAAGTGGACGACTTTACGTGTTCGGTCACCGGAATCTGCGGCAACGATTCCATATTCTAGTGGTGTTCCAGGATTGGATGATGTCACTCCTCCGCCCATAAACACAATTGGGAATTCCAAACCTTTTGAGCTGTGGAGTGTCAGGACATGAACGGCATCATCGTTACCCTCAGCGAGCTGCGGAACGGATTCACGCGCATCGATGACGGCTTTTAGGCGTCCTGGGAGTGCATCCACCGTCAGCGCCTCGGCGGCCATCGTTTTTTCAAGCCACTGCCCCAGGTGCACAAGGTCTGCTGCTCTCCGGAGGTGGTCAAAGGGTGCCCGCGAAACGCCATCGAGTCCCCAGAAGCCAGCTTCAGGCTCGATGATTTCCCGGATTGCCGCTGCAACCCTGCCATCTGCGAGCATCCCCGCCCAGGCTTGGAAGCGTCCTTGCCACTCAGTGGTTTGCTGTTCGGTCAGGTTTTTCTGATCGCTTTCCGAGACACCGGACCACCAGGTAAAAATGGCTGCTCGGATGACGCGGATGTCCTGAGGAGCTGCGAGTGCGCTGAGGATGCTGAGGAATTCCTGAGCGGTGGCAGATATGCCGACATTTTCACTGCGTTCGTAGACCACGGGTACATGGCGCTTTCGCAGCTCGCGAATACAGGCCATCGCCTCCCTGCCCGTCCGGCATAGAATCGCGATGTCATTGGGGAGAACACACCGCTCTTCCTCAGGCTCATCTAACTTTGGCTTTGCTGGAATCACAAAGCGGACATCCTCGGTCAGCAGCGTGAGGATATGGTCGGCAAGCCAGGTCACGTAAGCGCGTCGTGCCACACCAACCTTCTGCATAGTCGCTGGAAGATGACAAAATGCAACAGGTGGAACTTTGATTCCATCGGAATCGATGAGGTAGGGCTTCCCACCATTCGCATTCGGCTGTACGCCCTGATACGTAATCCCGGCGGTTGCGGGTACATCGCCTTCAGTCGTTGGGACAGCGTTTCCAAACAAGGGAGCTGGGTGTCGAAGGAGGAGGGCATCGATCGCCTCGACCATCTGCTGTGTTGAGCGGTAGTTAATGCCAAGCGTACAGAGCTGTCCACCGATTTTCCCAAGGATTTCCCCGCGGGCACTGAGGTAACTGTCAAGGTCGGACCCTCGAAAGCGATAAATAGACTGCTTTGGATCCCCCACAAGGTAGAGGACATTTCTAGGAGCCGTGGCGCTACCCGGTTCAGCATCCTGATGAACGAAGAGCGAACGAAAAATCCGCCACTGGTCCGGGTCGGTGTCCTGGGCTTCATCGAAGAGGACGATAGGAAACCGCTTTCGCAGCGCATCCCGTAAACGCTCCGCGAGTGCACGGCGCTCCGCACTTTCCTGTTTATCGACCTCCACCGCTTTACGAAGATCCGCAATCATCGCATCAAAGGTGAGAATCCCCTGTTCAGACAAGCGCTTACGGAGCATCGATGCCGTATCGCGAACCAGTTTGTATAACGCAGCAAAGGCAACTTGCGTCGGAATCGACTCAATCCAGACAAATGCCTGCAATGGTTCAGCAAGTCCAGCGGGGTCACCTTCCAGCCACGCTGAAATGCCTTTCTGGGGCAAAACAGATGTCATAGACGCGAGGACCGACTTTAGGTCATCAATCGGCGTTTCGCCAACATGCAGATGGCTGAGCGCATCGAATGCTTCCCTAAGCGTGCCTTGCTTGGGGCCCGTGAGTCGTCGTGGTCCAACCGCATCCAAAACCGATTGCTTGAACGCATCGCCATCGGTGTATTCGTTCCGCAACTTTTTGCAAACAGCACGGATTGTCTCATCCCAGGATGCGACAATTTCACCGGCATTGGGCGAAAACGTAATCGCCTCAAAGCGGTCACTGCCCGGGTAAATGTCTTTACGAGCCAGCTCACGGGCAAGCTCAACAAAGGCATCGAGTTTGCCAAAGACGGCATCGATGGCATCCGAGACACGCCCGCCCGCAACGCCTTCATAAAGCATCCTCGCGTTGACGTGAAGCCACTCACTCATCGTCTCATCTAGGATTCGCTGAGCAAGCTCTTCGCTTGCCTGCGCTTGCCAGGGACGACCTGCCTCGAAGGCAAACTGATCCAAAACCGCATTCGCAAAGCTGTGAATCGTCAAGACCTGCGCATTGTCATACTCGGCCATCGCCTTTCGCAGGCGTGTCAACCGCGTTGTTCGGTCAGGGCTTTCCGATTCTTTTTCAAGAGCTCCAATGCGCTCGCGTAACGCATTTCGTAGCGTCTGCTGCATTTCCGCCGCAGTTGCCCGGGTAAACGTAACAACAAGAATGTCACTAATCGCGATGCCACGTTCTTCAAGCGCACGTAGCACGAGCTGACGAATTGTGTAGGACTTGCCCGTGCCTGCGGATGCTTCAATCACAGCCGAGTGGGTGAGTTTTAGATTTTCAGGTGCAGTTACCGTAAAAAGTGTCACGTTTTTCCTCCTACCCTCTCGGTGCAATTTCGTTGATTTTGGCAACCAGACCGACAAATGTGTCCCAGGACGCCGTCCAAGTAAATGGCTGCTGATCGAGGTAGCGACGCGTTTCTACATCCCACTTTTCGATACGACGCTCCAAGTCCGCTTCGATGTCATCAAAGTCGACAATATTGTCTACATTTGTCCAAGTGGAGACCTTCAGCTCATCCACATAAACCGGAACACAGACCTCACGATTGGCATCCGCGAGAGAAATGAACTGCTGTTGAAGCTCATCATAAGTATCTGCATCGATGTTTACGGTAAGGGAATACACAGCTTCCTTTGGGTTCCGAATGTTCACAATCACCAATGTAAACGCATCCTCAACGGGTCGTGTTGGGTAAAACAACCAGCGGGCAAGTGCGCGCCAAAGGTAGCGGTCATGCTTTTCGGCTGGTTTCCCCGATGTCACTGTAAAGACGAAACCTCGCTGCCAGGTGTCCCGGACATTGCCAACAACTCCCGGAACCTGCCCGGTTGAGAAGCGAACCGGTTTGCGCAGCGGACCAATCAACTGCTGAACTGCATAGCATGTGCCCTCAAGCAGAGCCAGCTGCTCCCGCGTTCGCTCGAGCATAAATTCGGCATTCGATTGGGTCACCAATGCCTCACGTCGTATGTCCTTCCAAACGCTCTCTCGTGCTTTATCAAGCGTCATCCCGCGGCGCATTGCTTCATCCCAAATGCGCTTTACGGCAACATCCCGGATGTCAGGGGCAAAGCTGTCATCATCCTCAGGGTTGTCTACGTTTGCGATGCGCATATCCCGGCCCGCACTCAGGTGGTGGCGTGCCGGATTGGAAATCAAATCTTCAAAGGATTTTGCAGAGACACGTGATGTCGACGGCTCAGAAAGCGGCGCGTTCAGTGTCTCCGATGTCTCATCGGATGAACCATCGGCGAGTGAACCGTTGCTATCCGTGGATGTTACATCTCCAAAGCGCACCCGCCGGTCGCGGGCATACAGAATCCGCTCAAACCATGGGAAGGCTGCGCGCTTAACGATGAGGTCTGTACCAGCATTTGGGAAGGCTTCTACTATGTCGCGAAGTGGCACGGCCATATCGCGGTGTGTTGCATTCGCAGCATCCCGACCGGTGTAGTAAAACCACAGCTTGTCGATGGCGGTTGTGATGACTTCGAGCAGTGCAAGGCGATCAATCTGCGCAGGGGATGCATCCAAGCAGTTGTCAGAGGGGTAGTGCTTTGCCGACGTCTGCGTAAGGTCAAAACCAAGGGGCTGTCTTCGTGCTGGAAAGCTGTCCTGCGACATCCCGAGAATACAGACAACCCTACTGGAAATGCCGCGCGCCTGCGCAAGAGGCACCACCGTGACCGCCTCAAAGAGCGCCCGCCCGCGCGGTGTCCCCTGCTCAACCAGACGCTGACGCAATAGGACCCGGAAATCCTGAAAACTGATTTCGTAATCCCGGGCTGTAGCTGAGCGCTCTGCTTGCTGCAATAACCCAGACAGGGCAAAGCGAATGGCCGTGATGTGGTCATCATCCGATGGCTGCCCGGAGCGGCAGCCAATCTGCTGATCGATGATCTCTGAGACGGTCGCAACCCAGCCCGCAACGCTTTGTATCAACGTGGCAGTGGATGTAAGCAGCTTGAGGAGGTCTGAGAGTGGCCCAATCATGTGGCCAAGTCCACGTGACTCAACCGCACCAACACCTCCGACACCAAGAAGCGCGTAGTCGCTGGTTCCAAATGGGGAAAACTCATCTTCTGGAGCAATCACCAAGCCCATCGCGACCCGGTCCAGCCATTCATCCCATGTCCCGGATGCATCCGACGTAACACCCTTCCAAATGTCAGCAACATCGGAGTGGCGCTCATGCTCGCTAAACCCGTAGCGCGCGCCTCCTTCGGCAAGGATGACTTTGAGAGCATCCACAGCATCCGGTTCCAAGCCATGACGAGCGAGCCAGCAAGGATTTTGTACGATGCCTAAGAGGTCTGAGCGGCGAAGTCGGCCTCCGATGTTGTCGAGGATACGCTGAAAGAGTGCGGGAACCGGGCTTGCTACGCCAACGCCATCCCCAATCAGTGCCCAGGGCAGCTCAATCGGTGTGGAAAACACACGCTCGATGTGCGGAAGGTACGGAGATAAGTCGGGAGCCGTGACAACAATGTCCCTTGGGTGCAGCGATGGATCATCGTGGAGCGCAAGAAGGATGTCATCCCGCATGCACTCCAATTCCCGAATCGGCGACCAGCAGCTGTTGACAACGAGAGAGTCATCACCGGGCTGCGAAATTGCACCTTCGGGGATGGCTGGACAGTTATCAAGAATGGATAGTTGCAGACCTCCGAGGCGAGTTGTGACATCAGGCTCGCGAAATGCCTCACCGCCGTAAACCGTATGAACATCAACACCCTTCTGGAGAAGTGCATCCTCTGTGTCGATCAGAAATGCTTGCTCATTCCTCGAAAGTAAGCCAAGGCTTGACAGTACGGGACTTGCGAATGCGGCTGCGCCGTCATCCACCGCCGATGACAACATCAGCTGCTTGCGTGTCGGATTGTCCGCAAAAAACTGGCGGCAGGGAGACAGCAGGACCTGAAGGACGTTGATATCTGGGCGTGATGCCAGAGCTTGGACCCAGCGGTAGTCGATCAGCGGCAGGAATGCGCCACCGACGATAGCGACTGGCCCCGTGGAAGCGATACTAGCTTCCGACAAAGCAATTGCATCGGATGCGGAGAGTGGGTTGGCTAGGTCTGCCTTTGCCCAGACGCGCTGAACAAGCTCGGCCTGCCAGTGGACATCGGGAGATCCGAGTGGCGGAACGACACCGCGGATGAAATCCAGCAACATCGATGGCCGCTGCTTGTCATAAAAGCGCACCAAACGCGTCAGCTGGCCAGCAAGCTCCATGCGCGAATCTCGATTCGCCGCAAGCCATGCCTGGACCGGCCGCCAGACCGGGTCTGACGCATCGATTTCATCGAGAACATCCGCGACAATCGCCTCCAGGAGAACATCGTGGCAAGTGCGCTCATCCGGCATCCCACAGAAGTGACGCCGCGCAGCAAACTCCTCCATAAACGTCACGGCCATGATGTTGCCCATCTGGCGTGCAAGCGCCTGGCGCAGCCATGTCCGGATCACCTTGTTGGGGACAACAATGACGGCTGGCCGCGCAAGCGTGCGTGTGCTGATGTGTTCGGCTAAAGCCGGGATGAGGTTGGTGTAGTGGTTGGTTGGGATGATTTGCCAGGGCATTTGGTGTCTCGAGGGTTAGCGGTCAATTACTTATCGTTACCAATGCCCCATTTATGACACTTTTTCTAAATTTATTTTTCGGATGAAAGAAAAAAGCCCCCCCGAAATCCGGGAGGGCTTCTTCGCAATCAGGGAAGCTGCTATTCGCGGCTGCGTCGACGTCCGAGCTGACGTTGCTGGGCCGCAGGATCTTTAGCCAAAAACTCGTTCAGCTTTGCCTGTGTTGTTGGACTGGCTTCTCTTGTATCCGGGTCTCGCCGAGCCTGCGCTTCCGGGCTGTTAAATTCCCGAAGCGCACGGGCATCATCCATTCTCGGCTTCACAAAGCCAAAGAATGCAACTAGAGCCACAATGACAACTCCAACGATGACTAAGACGAACGGCGATGCCGCTTTTTCCTTGAGTGTTTCCAATGAAAGCCTCCAGCCTCGCCTATTCGATGCCCTGTGGAACTGCTTCCAAAGACCACTGCGTTGACTTGATCTGACTTGGCTTCAGCCACTTAGCATGGCCATCGAGGAACCCGATGTTCATCCCTTGTGAGAAGCGATGTGGCTCCTTGACAATGGTTGAATTGTCGACACGTGCGCCGCCCGAGAGGAGCAGCTGACCGATGGTTTCAGAGCCATCCAGCTGGAGCTCGGATTCATCCGTCTTGTCACCACCAGAAAGGGATGCAAAGAAGGACTCCAGCGTTGCCCAGTTGGTAAAGCCTTCTTGCCAAACGGTGGTAACCGAGTTATGGAACCAAATTGTCTCAGCAGGTGCAACCGCTTCACTCAGGCTGACGAAGCGCTGCGTGGAACGTGGACCAGCACAGGAACCATCATTCCAGTTTCCTGGAGGCGTACCGCCACCAGTGTTGGCTGCTGGATCGTACGGCGTTGGGAAGTCATCATTGGATGAGTTCACATTGATCGTGTAGCCGTAGTAAGGGGCATCCGAACGACCCGGGGATGTAAACATTTGCATGTTCTTTGTGTACGGATAGATCTGCTCTGGCCAGGTGGTCCAGTTACGGCTCCAGAGGTTTGGTGGGTTAACTGTCGAAGCACCACCACACGTACGCAGCGCAGGCGACATCAGGGCTTCATCGTAATCCTGGACATACATCATGGAGCTGGTAACAATTTGCTTGATGTTGGAAAGGTCGGAAATGGCACGCGCCTTTGAACGAGCCTGTGCAAAGACAGGGAACAGAATCGCAGCGAGGATCGCAATAATTGCAATTACAACCAGGAGTTCAATAAGCGTAAATGCGCTTGTTGTTTGCCGTGAACGGGATGACATCACTAAAACCTCCACAAAAGTTCTTTGCAAGACAGCAGCGTCTCACATATCCGGTCGAGTTAAAGGGGGAATGACACCGGATATCGGCATCATACACGATGAAGTTTAATTAACATAACCGTTTAACAGTGTTCACTTTTTGATTCGTTCGTAATGGCTTGGATTGGTATCGGTTTCATCCGATGATTAAGGCTACAATGC
>CAIYBQ010000619.1 GCA_903924445.1 uncultured Armatimonadota bacterium
GAATCATCACCCTGATCAATGAAGCTGTTGCAGCTGGTGCACGTCTGCTAAAAGCATGCGATGTCCTGAACCTGTCTATGCGAACGATTCAGCGGTGGCGGTTATCCGATGGGACTGGTCTGCCCCCATTTGGTATGCCAGTGGCTACATTAGGGATCCGGCTTTCATTGTTGCATATTCGGTTGGTGCTTTGTAGCCCAGTGCCGAGTGTGGTCGCACTTGGTTGTAATAGTTTCTGTAGATGCCTGTCTTTAGTTGGGCATCCAACAGGTTGAAAAACACTTCGACGTCCAAGTGGTCCCGTCGCAGTGTTGAGTGAAACGATTCTATGAATCCGTTTTGCCACGGCTTCCCAGGTTGGATAAACCGGGCCGTACACTTTGCTTCATGTAGCAGCATTGCTGTAGATCTGGCAATAAACTCACCTCCATTGTCACTTCGTAAGAATCGTGGGACCGCCCGTGTGGTAAAGAGTCTTCTAAGAACTGTCCTAACCGTGTTTGAATTGATGTGTGTAGAGACCTCAAGGGCCAAACACTCCCTCGTAAACTCATCAACGATGCTCAAAATCCGGAGCTTCGTTCCGTTCATACAGCTGTCATGGATGATGTCCATTGTCCAAACATCGTTTGCCATAGTGGCCCCATAAGGTACCGGTGTTCCGGTTCGCTTCTTTCGATAACGCTTGACTCTTCCTAAACGTAGCTCCTTCCACAGGCGATACGTCCGCTTGATATTGATTCCAGGAAAGACTTTGAACAGCAAGGAATGAAGCATCCGATACCCCATATTGGGGCGCCAGATGGCCAGAATCGACTCCTTCATGCGGTCATCGCCTTTGTCTTTCAATGGTAAATCAAAGCCACGCCGGGTAATCCCTACAAATTGACATGCCTTACGTTTAGATACGCCGTTGGACATCAGGAAGCGGGCCCCCGACCTTCGGTCGGAGGCCTTAAGCCGTTTTTTCGTAACAGCTTCTTGCTTGCTTCAATCAACAGGGCTTGGTCGGCAACGATCTGCTTAAGCGCCTGATTCTCGGACTGTAGGTCTTTGAGCTTACGAATGTCATCCGACTCCATGCCAGCGTACTTACGCTTCCACGTGTAGAACGTGTTTTCGCTAACTCCATGGTTCTGGCAGACTTCACGGACGGTGGTACCGCCTGTAACCGATGACAAGATCTTCACAATCTGCTCATCGCTAAAACGAGACTTTTTCATCTTGACTCCTAGTTAGGAATCTAATGTTACCAGTGGGATACTTTTACGGGAGCAGACCAGGACTGTCCGTGAAGATGCCCGACCAACTGCTTGGAGACCAGCGCCAAGTAACAAGTTGTCAGATGATGAGCGAGTGCGGATTCTTCAGACCATAAACCAACCTGAATTTGCTAATCTGCCTCCAGGAGCGATTGTTCCAACTCTTGCGGACCGTGAACTTTTCATCGGGAGTGAAAGCACGATTTACAGAGTAATGAAGGAAGCAAAACAGCTTTGTCATCGTGGAAAGGCACGCCGACCAGCACACAATCGGCCGAAACCATTCACAGCAACTGGCCCTAATGAGATCTGGTGTTGGGACATAACCTGGATGCCGGCAGCAGCAAAAGGGCACTACTTTTACCTCTACATGATCATGGATATCTATTCCAGGAAGATTGTTGGTTGGGAAGTTCATTTTGCTGAATCTGCGTGGCTGGGAGCGGATGTGATCGAAAAGGCGGCCCTACGTGAACGCCTTCACGGCAAGCCTATCGTTCTACACTCGGACAATGGCAGCCCGATGCGGGCAAGTGCGCTCCTGACAAAACTGTATGAGCTAGGGATTACTGCATCCAACAGCAGGCCCAGAGTGTCGGATGACAATGCGTTCATCGAGTCTCTCTTCAAAACATTGAAGTACACCCCTCGATATCCGACCGGTGGTTTCAAATGTATTGATGCGTGCAGGCGGTGGACGCAGCAGTTTGTCCAGTATTACAACGGTCAGCATCGCCACAAAGGAATCTCTTGGGTAACGCCGCTGGAGCGGCACGAAAATCAGGATGTCGAAATCTTGGAACGCCGATCGAGGGTTTACGCTGCCGCAAGAAAAGCAAACCCGAACCGTTGGTCAGGCGAAGAAAGAAAGTGGACCCACATAAAATCCGTCACACTCAACGGTCGAAAGGAGCCTAATATAAACAAAATCGCAGCGTAGTTAACGACAACTATCCTGAAAGCTACCGCCCTAGGTGTCAGGATAGTTGTCATGTCTCTTGATTTGAATCTTTGAAACTTGTTTCATGGGTTTGAGGATACTGTCATGGCTTATTCCAAAGAGTTACGTGAGCGGGCTATTGCCCGGATGCTTCCCCCTATCAATGCTTCAATCTCTGCTGTTTCCCGTGAGTTGAATATTCCGTATCCAACGCTATACACATGGCGAACGGAAAGCAGTAAGCAACCAGCTCCTGTTTCGCCAACTGCTGAATCGGATGACCCGTTTGATTCGCAGAGCAAGTTCCAGGTTGTGCTTGAGACTGCAATGCTCAACGAAGTGGATCTCGCTGCCTACTGCCGTTCCAAAGGTCTTTATGTAGAGCAGATTGCACAGTGTGAGGCTGCATTCAACCCAAAACCGATGTCTGCTGCTGAGCGTGCGAGTGCAAAGCGGATTCAACTCCTCGAGCGGGAGCTTTTACGAAAGGAAAAGGCGTTGGCAGAGGCCGCTGCCTTAATGATCCTACGAAAAAAAGCGGAGGCGATCTGGGGATTGGGCGAGGAGCGATGATCAGTACCCCAGATCGCCGACGAATCATCACCCTGATCAATGAAGCTGTTGCAGCTGGTGCACGTCTGCTAAAAGCATGCGATGTCCTGAATC
>CAIYBQ010000620.1 GCA_903924445.1 uncultured Armatimonadota bacterium
AAGGTCTGTGCTCTGGCAGCGGATGCCATTAACGAAGCCATCGATAAGGCCAAACCAGCATCGCTGAAGGTGCATCATGAAGATGCCCAGGGACGCATCGCCTATAACTACTACGCGCCTGATCTCTATGACCGTCGGATGGCGGTGATGCAGGCGATTGGCAAAGATGGCAAGGCTATCGGGACATTGGTCAACTATGCAATTCACCCGGAAGTGCTTGGAAACAGTGTTGGGTTACTGAGCGCGGATTGTATTTCCCCGATGTACGACGCGATCGAAGCCGCAGCCGGCGGTGTTGCGGTGTTTATGAACAGTGCTCAGGGCGGGATGGTTACCGCGGACAATCGGCTGCTCGATAAGCCAAAGGACCCGGTGCGTGGCTACTGGGAAGATGCGCGGACGTGGGAAGAGTGTCTGCGTATCGGAAACCTGATGGCATCCGAGGCGCTTCGCATCATTGGTAAGGCAAAGCCGCAGGATGCTCCAAAACTGTTCATCAAGACCGAGAACGTTGTTTTTCCTGTTGACTCCGCGCTTCTTTGGGCAGTCGTTCAGGCTAGCCCACTAAAATACCCAACGCTTCCGGGAAAGAAGATTTCGACGCGCGTAAGCGTTATCAACGTCGGAGATGCACAGCTGGTGACGGCGCCGGGAGAGGCATTGCCAAACATCGGGATGTATATCAAGCGCAAAATGAAGGGCAAAACCAATATGGTTCTTGGCCTGACGCAGGATGCCTTTGGCTACATTTTGACGAGCGTCGATTTTGGCAGCTTCCGTCGCTATGACTATGTTTCCGAGACATCCCTTGGCGAGAACACCGGCGACATTTTGATTGCTGCGTGGCGGCGTCTGATTGATGGAGCTCCAACACCGACGAAGTAGTTGGTCTGTATCCGTTCGCGATGGCTGATATTCGGTGATTTTTTGTCGGTGGATGCAAATCCGGCATCCGTGCGGCGACATCTCCAGCCAGATTCTGGTATATGCCAATGGACAGGAGCATTGCACGATGAAGTCAAAGCTTGTGGTTTTACTTGTTGGGACACTGCCGATTGGTTGGGCGGCGATGAGTGCTGCCCCCCCGGCGCCGCGGCGCGCTGCGGTAACCGCGAAGCCAATCGCCGCCGGACCGCTCCTTAAGGCCAGCTGTGTCCCGTGCCACAATGCATCCGATTCAAAGGGCGGGCTTGACCTAACATC
This sequence comes from uncultured Armatimonadota bacterium, assembly GCA_903924445.1. Lineage (GTDB taxonomy): Bacteria > Armatimonadota > Armatimonadia > Armatimonadales > Armatimonadaceae > CAIRTT01. The sequence goes on from CAIYBQ010000620.1 coordinate 1,204, forward strand.
CCTGAAACAGGACTTCGGAAACCCTGACAACTACGCCACCTGGGTCCGCATCCATGACCGGACACGAAATGGCGAAATGCCACCCAAAGGCACGCTGAAAGTTGCTCCTGAACAACGGGCAAAGCTTGTCTCCGGAATTGCAGCATCGCTGACCGCCTACGATGACATCCGAACGCGGACGCAGGGACGCTCCACATGGCGCCGGATGAACCGTGAGGAATACGAGAACACCGTCAGGGACATCCTTGGAGCACCGTGGCTGCAAATCAAGGAAATGCTCCCCGAGGATGGCATCCGCAACCGCTCCAATAAAGTCGGTGAGGCACTCGATGTCTCCCATGTGCAAATGTCACGCTACCTCGCGGCAGCAGAGTATGCGCTTCGTGAAACCATGGTCCCGCGTGCCGAAGCGCCCAAGCTAATCAAGCGGAAATTCTACGCACGCCAGCAAGGCTCATTTACAGGCCCATCGGACATCGGGCAGTTTAACGGTGCCTTCGAGCGCGCCACATGGCCGATGCTGGGAAACACGCCCGATCGCGCGGCGCAGGAGGGCAAGGCCCCGATGACGGTTGGGGACAAAGACCCAGCCCGTCGCGAGGAAGAAGCCATCGGGTATGTCTGCAGCGCTTACGAACCGATTGAGCCGCGCTTCGATCAATTTAGTGCGCCTCAAGCCGGCAAATACAAAATCAAAATCAGTGGCTACTCGTTCTGGACGACCCCTGAGAGTGAAAAATGGTGGTGGCGCCCGCATCGCGACAAGGCAGAGCTTGGCCGAACCATCGAGCCAATCACCGTCTATGCGGAAGCCTATCCCCGCCAGCTGCGGCGCGTTGGGACCTTTGATCTTATCCCTGAAAAGAGCGCCAAAGAAAGCACACCGCACGAGCTGACCGTTTGGCTGCGGAAAGGTGAGTCGATACGCCCTGACCCTGCACGCTTCTTTCGCTCACGTCCGCCTTACCCGTGGCGTAACCCGCACGCAACGCCAAGTGGCCAGCCGGCGGTAGCCTTCCGCTGGATGGAAGTGGAAGGGCCAATCGTCGAGACCTTCCCGACGCCGGGGCATCAGCTGTTGTTCGGAGCATTGCCACTCAAAAATGTTGGAAAAGGGGCCGTCGAAGCAACACCCTTTGATGCCTCGCAGGACAGCCGCCACTTGCTACAGCAGTTTATGAAGCGTGCTTGGCGCCGTCCGGTCACCGAAGCTGACATCGAGCCGTATGTCCGCCTTGCAGCAAAGTCGATGGAAGCTGGTCTCACATTCACCGATGCACAGCTCACGGCCTATTCGGCAGTGCTTTGCGCTCCTGCATTTGTGACGCTTGAGGAGAAGCCTGGCGCACTGGATTCTGTTGCGCTGGCAAACCGTCTCTCGTACTTTCTTTGGAACAGCGAACCGGATGCAAGTCTTCGCAAGCTTGCCGTCAACAAAAGCATTTCCAAGCCGGGAGTCCTGGCAAACGAGGCCGATCGCCTCTTGTCGGATCCTAAGTCCAAGCAGTTTGTGGTTGCGTTTCTCGACTACTGGCTGGATCTCCGAAAGGCTGCGATCGTCTCGCCGGATGAAATCCTCTACGTAGACTATTACCTCGATGACCTCCTCGTTGAGTCGGCCGTGGATGAAGCCCGTGTTTGTTTTTCCGACATGATCACGCGTAATCGCCCGGCACGTGAAGTGGTTCAGGCTGACTATGTGCACATTAATGGGCGACTGGCGACGTTGTATGGCATCCCGGATGTCCACGGAGCCACCTTCCGCCGCGTGCAGCTTCCTAAGGATTCTATGCGTGGTGGCTTTCTGACGATGGCGGGCGTGCTCAAAGTGACGGCAAACGGTACGACGACATCCCCGATTGTCCGCGGAGCGTGGGTGACCGAGCGGATTATGGGCCTCCCCGTACCGCCGCCTCCCAAGGCTGTCCCGGCGGTCGAGCCGGATATCCGCGGGGCGACTACGATTCGGCAACAGCTCGCAAAACATACATCGGAGCCCGCCTGCCGTGACTGTCACGTCAAGATCGACCCGCCTGGGTTTGCGCTCGAAGCATTTGATGTCTTTGGAGGCCTTCGTGAGAACTACCGCGCGCTCGGTCCCGGGACGCCGCTGAAGGGCTACGGCCCAAATGGCCAGCCATTTACATTCCATGCCGGGATGAAAATCGACCCGAGTGGTGTGTTGTTGGATGGACGTAAATTCGCCGATATCCGAGAATTAAAGGCACGTCTTGCAACGAATGACCGCCAGCTCGCTCGCAACTTGGTAAACCAGCTGGTGGTTTTCGCAACCGGGGCGCCAGTTCGGTTTGGAGACCGTCCGGAGGTCGAGTCAATTCTTGACCGGGCAAAACCAACACACTATGGCGTAAAATCGCTCATCCACGGTCTGATTCAAAGTCGATTATTCCGAAATAAGTAGTATCTGCACGGTTGTCTCCTCCGTAGGTGCGACAAATGGCAACTGTCAACTGGTGGGCAAGTGCCCGAAGTGTTTCGTTGGTTCCGATGAATGTTGTGAACGTCTATGAAAACAGTCAATATTATTTCAAACCGCGCGATGTCAAGGAAGACATTGC
>CAIYBQ010000621.1 GCA_903924445.1 uncultured Armatimonadota bacterium
CGGTCATCGGTGACATCCATCCCGTGCGTCTTTTCATGCCCGCCGTGGTCGGCGCTGATCAAAATGACGGTTTCGTCCATCAGGCCTTTGCGGCGTAGGGCGCTGACAATTAGCTCGATGCCTTTGTCGCAGTCGGCAAAGCCCTTCTTTTGCTGTGGGCTTCCCCAGCCGTAGGTGTGACCAGTAGAGTCTGGGTCGGCAAAGTGGACAAATAGCAGGTCCGGGGTGTTTCGCCGAATGGTGTCAGCGACGGCTGTTGCCACGGCCGGGGCATTGTCGCTGATGACGACGTAGTTATCGAGGCTTCCTGGGAGGAAGAGGTGGGTGAACTTTTGCTTTGCGGCAAAGAGGCCAGTGCGCAGCTTCCGGTTGAACTTCTTCGCGATCGAAAACACCGTTGGGACGGTAACCATACCTTTTTGGGGCTCCCATTCATTCCACATGATTTTGTGGTTTACAGGTTTAAGCCCGGTCAACATCGATGTGTGGTTCACAAGCGTGATCGATGGGATGACGGCCTGGGCTTTCATCGTGGATGCGCTGTGCTTCAGCATCCCTTCGAGGTGCGGCATCCGGGAAACGCGCATCACAGCGGGCTTTCCACCATCCAGGCTGATGATGACAACGCGCTTGATAGCTGATGGCGGGGTGGGGAGATTATTCTGATTTCGCATCCGGGGGGCAGTCCAGTCTGAAAAGATTCGCCCGTATTCTATCGGTCAGCGGTTTGGCAATGTTAATGGATGCTTTACATAACCCGGTAACTCATTGATGGATACTGCCGAGATAAAGTCCTTTTCGGTGATTCCCCCAGAATCGTGGGTAGTCAGTGCCAAAGCGACTTTGCGGTAGTTGATCGTGATGTCAGGATGGTGGTTTTGACTCTCTGCCAGTTTTGCTACATCGTTCACAAATGCGATTGCATCCGTAAAGCTATCAAACGTATACGTTCGCTGTAGCGCGTTGTTTACACTTGACCATCCTTCCGGACAATGTACGGTATTCATATATTCATCACAATTTTCATGTTAATGTAGCCTTATGCAACTTACGATTCTAGGAACAGCAGCGGCGGAGGGGTGGCCCGCACCCTTTTGCCGTTGTATCGCATGTCAGGAAGCGCGTTCCCGTAAAGGTCCGGATATTCGAACACGAGCTGGCGCTATCATTGATAACGTCATCAAGATCGACTTTTCCGCCGATACGGTAAGCCAGTTACAGCGCACGGGGCGAGACCTCTGCAATATTCATTCTCTTGTTTTTACGCACCAGCACTCGGACCATATCGTCCCAACAGAGCTCGAGTGGGCGTGTGAACCCTATACGGTTACGCCATCCAAGGTCCCAATTAAGGTGTATGGAAACTGTGTCGTCACGGGGATGATTCGTGCTGAGTTTCCCGAGCCACTGGATGTAAACCTTGATGTTCAGCCGGATCTCCAGCCATTTGTTGAGGTCGAGCTCGAGGATGGCACACGGATTTTGCCACTGCCTGCGGACCACTGCGAGCATGCGCTTTTGTTGCGCATCCGCCGCCCGGATGGCAAGACAATCTTTTGGGGCCACGATTCAGGGCGCCTGCCGGCAGAAACGGTTTCTGCGCTTGGTCAGGCGGGCCCGGTCGATATTGCCGTGTTTGACTGTACATTTGGGGGACAGCCATCCAATAACCGTGGGCACCTCGGCGTGGATGGTGTGATTGAGATGGTGAGTGCTCTGCGTACGCTAGATGTCATTGTGGATGCAACGACGGTTGTCGCGACGCATTTTAGCCACAACGGTGGGCTTCTCCATGACGATCTGATTCGAACGTTTGCGCCGCATGGAGTAAACGTCGCGCATGATGGAGTGACGTATACGGTCTAGCCCACCAGTATATTTTGGCAGTGCGTTTAGAACCCGTGGGTAAGAGCCCGCGGGTTTTTTTGTGTTTTGAGACGCGGATTTGCACCTAAGTGGCATCACGAGGAATCAGTCTTCAGTTTCAGAAAAATCCCTCATCTATTTTCACCTTAAGTGTAGTAATGGCCATATTTTTTTCGATTAGTAATGTGGGAGGTTCATCATGACCACAATCACATCATCCACTGTTTCCACTAAGGCCAAGCGCCTGCAGCCGTTGCCGGCTGTCGGTGCGATGCGGCCCGACGCATCCGATGCCACTGTGCAACCGCCTTGCACAGAGGCTGTCCGGGACGTGGTTCAGAGTGTTGGCGATTGGATGTCTGATCATGCCCTCCTGGCTGCCCTGGTTGGCGATGCTCATAGCGCTGACCAGGCAGTCGCCGAGTTGCTGGAGCGGTATCCAAGGCTTTCGCTGCTTTGCACTGCGCCGCTGCGCGAGCTTGACACCATCCCCCATTTGGGCCCATTGGGCGCATTGCGTGTCGCTGCCGCCGCGGAGCTTGCAAAACGCCTTGCCCTTCCAGATGACCGGCCGGTCGATTCTGTGCGCGGACCTGAACAAGCGGCCGCATTCATCCGCGCACGGACGATTGGAGAAACCCGCGAACACTTCTTTACGCTGCACCTCGATAACCGTAACCACGTCCGTGGCGTTGACCTTGTTTCGATTGGCGATCATGCATCCACGCTTGTTCACCCCCGTGAGGTCTTTCGCAATGCGATTCGCTCCGGGGCAGTGGCAATCGTCGTTGGTCACAATCATCCAAGCGGCGATGCGGAGCCATCCGCAGAGGACATCGCCGTAACCCGCCGCCTCCATGAAGCGGGGAAAATCATGGGCGTTCCCGTGCTCGATCATGTCATCGTGGGCGGGGCTAACCACACATCGATGCGGCAGAAGGGCTACCTATGACCCTGAGCCTGACCACATTATGCCTGAGTGTTGGCTGCGGTAATCGCATTCCGATGTCTCAGCTGCACAACGGCAAGCGTGATATCTCCGCGGGTACGCTCAACAACCGCGCGGAGAGCATCACAGGTACGGCGCAGGCCATCTGTTACGGCATCCGGAAAGTCCACCGTCGCAAGCGCAGAAAGTATCTCGTCCATTTGGCCGAGGATGCGTTCCGCATCCTCAACGCGGTCTGCACGCAGCAGGTCGAGGGCGTGGCGACGACCTTCGGATGCTGCTTCAGCAAGGCCATTAAGCCAGGCGGCGGGAGCGATACCAAGGGTATCCCAGCTTGGCAGGTCAGTTCCGCGGAGGAGTGCAAGCAGGCAGCTCGCTTCGGCGAGCTCTTTGTGCGCATCCTGCACATACCCGGCGTAGAGCAGCTCTGGGTGTGGCTGCATCAGCTCGGACATCCGCGCGACTTCGAGAGAGGCAGCGGCAAGAGATGTGTCAGCAGCATCGAGTTCGCCTCTGTGCATCGCTCGGATTGCATTTGCACACGTCCGGGTAAGGGCGCGCCCGTGAGCCAGAGCGCTTTCGCGAATCTGGTAGGTGGTCTCAAGGCGAAGGCGGGCATCGTGAATCAGCTCGTGGAGATTTTCCATGTGCTAATCCTACCGTGAGTGCCATTGGTACAATCACGCTGTGCCGCTCTTCCGCTACGAAGCCACCGATGCCAAAGGCCATCCAGTCCGTGGGGTGGTGAATGCAACAACGTTAACTGATGCCCATGCACAAGTGGATGGCAAAGGTATTCGTGGGGCGCAGATCTATGCAGCGCCAACGCATGATGGGCAGAAAGTGGCTGCTTCGTCGTCGGCACCAGTGTCCGGGGCATTCCTTCGACCTGCGCCCGCGGCGGAGCTTGCACTGTTCTTCCGTCAGCTTGGCGCTTACATTCACTCAGGACTCTCCGCTGCGGAAGCATTTGGAGAAATTGGTGGTCGGACCAGGCATGCTGGTTTACGAACAGCATCCCTGCAGATTGCACACCGGGTACGAAGCGGCGAATCGATTGGCAGTGCCACGCGTGCGGTTCGGATTCCCGTAACTGCATCGCAACTCGGCCTCCTTGAGATTGGTGAGACAACGGGGACACTGGAGCTCGCGTGCTCGGAAGCCGCACTGAGTGCCGAGACCGATATGGCATTGTCGAAGGGGATGGCTTGGACGAAGTGGTTGTTCTGGCAAAACATCTGGGCTTTTGCCTTCATCGCGCCAATGGTCCGTGGCATTGATGCCAACCAGCTAAGTCGCACCCTCAAAATCTGGGGATTGGATGTGATCCGCTTTGGTATCCCGTTCTGCCTCGCTGTTCATGGCATCCATTTTCTCTTTCTCACCTATCGGTCCACGCTCGCCGGTGCGACATTTGCGGGAAAGGTGGCCTTACTTTTCCCAGTTTCCCGCCGGACAGCTTACGCACGTGCCGAAGCTGCATTTGTCCGCTCGCTTGGCCAAGGGGTAAAGGCCGGCTTGCCGCTGGGACGCGGTATCGAACTTGCAGCCTCATCGGTCGAAAATGCAGTCCTCCAAGAGCAGGCCCGCAACACCGCACTCCGGATCAACCGTGGGGAAACCCTTGCGGACACCATCGCTGGTCTGGAATTTCTATCGCACAATGCCATCGCCAGAATCGCAACAGGCGAGCGGACAGGTACGCTCGAAGCAACACTGAAACAGCTTGCAGATACTGCGCAGGCAGCATCGATGGCCGCTGTCGATGGCGACCGGGCATTCCGGACCTGGGGCTCAATTGCCGTGACGGTGGTCGCAACCGTGGCCGTAACCATCCTGGTTGGGGTAGCGTTGAAAGATGCTATCCTGAAGTTCGCTGATGGATTTGCCGAAGGACTTTAATAGCCGATGCCTACCTACACGTATTTAGCGGACACCAAGGAAGGGGAGCGGATGAGCGGCATCATTGATGCCAATTCACCCGCGCTCGCCGCTGCCTTGCTGCGTCAACAGGGGATGGTCCCGACCAAAATCCAGACCGCGGCACAGCAATCATCGCACGCATCCCTCGAGGCTGTACGGCCCGCGCAGGTTGTACGCCCCGAGCTGCAACGCAGTCAGCAACGTGTCGCCCCCGATGTACGAGACCACACAACCGGGCCACGACCATTTACGGTAACGGTTACGCCCATCCTTGATGAGGTTCCGCTTCCAGAGCTCGCGGCGATGTACCGCCAGCTGACATCGCTAATACATGCCGGTGTCCCGATGTTGCAGTCGATCGAGGCCCTGCGTGGACAGACCCGAAATGGCAAGCTCAAGAGCATTCTTGCCGATGCGGCCACGATGATTTCAAACGGCCAGCCCTTATCGGCAGCCATGGAGAAGTACCCGAATACATTTACGCTCATGCAGCGTGAGCTGATACGGGCGGGAGAAATGGGCGGTCTCCTCGAAGTGATGTGTTCACGCCTTGCACACTACCTCGAACGAGAAATCGAGATTCGCCGCAAGCTCAAGCGCGAAACCCTCAAGCCGAAAATCACGCTGGCCGTTGCGGGACTTGTCATCCTGATTGTTGGCTGGGCAGGCGCCGGGATGGGGCAGGCAGGCACGGCACTCGTGCAGTCCAAGCTGATTTTCGCCGGCATCACCGCAGCCATAATCTTTGCGCTTTGGTACGCCAGCCGCTTCATCAACCAGTTTCCACGCATTGGGGCATTCCTTGACCGCATCATGATGCTGATTCCAGGTCCTGGACGTGTGGCGCAATCGTACGCCACGGCGCGCTTTACCCGTGCCCTTGGTGCGCTTTATTCAGGAGGCGTCCTCCTCCCAACCGCCGTTGACATCGCCGCGCGTGCGTGTGGAAACAGAGCCATTGGGTTGCGGATGGTGGAGTCCGTCCCGGTCCTGATGCAAGGTGGCGGTCTGAGTGCGATGCTTGAGAGCACAGGTTTGCTTTCGCCAATCGCCGTCCAGATGGCGCGGACGGGTGAACAAACCGGTTCTTTGGACATCATGATGGACAAGGTTGCGGACTACCTCGAATCCGATGCCGACATGAAGGCAAGCCAGTATGCGGTATATGCGGGTGTCGGGATGCTCCTCCTCGCGGCTGTCATCGTTGGTATCATTGTGATTCAGTTCTACTCAGGCTATTTCACGAATCTGAATAACGTAGGCAGCTAAAAGACACGTATGGCAACCCGGACGCACTACCAGACATTCGAGATCACGCCGACGGCTACCGCGGATGAAATTAAGCGGCGCTACCGTGAGCTTGCGCGTACCTACCATCCGGATGTCAACACGGGAGACCCAGGCGCAGCTCGGAAGTTTGCCGCCATCGCGGATGCGTACCGTATCCTCGGGGATGCCGATGCGCGGGCGGTCTACGATGCCGAACTGTTAATGCAAGCGCGGGCTGCACGTCCGGCGCCACCCCCGCAGGCTCAGACGCAGCGAAGTGCAGGCACAGGTGGAGGCGCTCGTCCACAGCCGCAAAATGTCCAGGCAGCTCACATCGAGTCCGAAAAATACGCTGAGCTTGCCCGAAAGTGCTATTTTCAGGGACGCTTTATCGAGGCGAAAGAACACGCCATCCGCTCGCTCTCTCATAATCACCGAAATGCGATGGCGCAGGAAATTATGGGGGATGTGTACATGCAGCAGGGCCGCCTCGATGATGCCGCCAAGCACTACACATTTTGTCTGCAGTTTGACCAGTTCAATGGATCTGCCCGGATGAAACTTGAGCGCCTCCATCGGACAACAAGCCGTTCGGCGCACGTGCAGCCTCCCCGCGGCGGCGGTGCCCATCATGGTGCGTTTCTCTCACGCAAGCAACAAAAGCTACAGGCCCTGATCAAGCTGGTGGGATATTCGGCTGCCATCATGATGATCGGCTTCTGGTACCTCAGCGAGCCAAACTACCCAAGCGCTGGAATCGACTTCGTGAAGACGTGGAGCATCCAGTTCATGCTGATGGCAGTGGCCATTGGCGGGTGGCTCGGTTTGATTCAGTCAGTGACCGGGGATGTTCGGCGCTTTGAGGATGAGTTTCTCATCGGAGGCGGGCATGCTGCCGCTGGCGGATTTCCAGCCGGACCCGCGCTTCTTGTTCTCGGAGTTGTGTTCTATCCGCTTGGGATGCTGTCGCATATCGGCATCACCCTTGTGCAGGATGGTTTCCACCGCTCGGTTGGGATGCTTTACGGTACAGTGACGGCAGCCGGGTTGATGCTCGCTGTCTTTGGTGGTGCCGGCTTCGGCGAAACATTGGCCTTCGGAGGAAACATCCTTTTCCTTGGGCACATTTTCGGCAGGTTACTGGGGGACTTCTTCCGCGGCGACTAGGCAATCGCCTGGAGCGGTTTCTACTTGGCAAGGAGGGTGGATCAATGGAACTTGAGAACGATAAGTGGGTCCCGATGGACGCTGCTGTCTCACGACGGACACTGGTTTCCGGACTGATTGGCGCCGGGTTTGCAGTCGCAGTTTCCCCTGTGGAAGGATGCTACGTGCAGACAAGCCCGGATGGCCTCGATGCCGGCATGAAGACCTTCAAGTGCGCAGATAACGTGGAAATGAATGTCTACGTTGCACATCCAAAAGGTGCCAAAAAAGCTCCCGTCATCGTCATCATCCAGGAAATCTTCGGGCTGCATGAGCATATTCAGGATGTCTGCCGCCGCTTTGCAAAGCTAGGTTTCTATGCAGTAGCCCCAAATCTGTATCAACGCCAAGGGGATGCAACCAAGGCCCCGATGAGCTCCATCATGGCGGATATAGTCTCCAAAGTACCGGATGCACAGGTGATGTCTGATATCGATTCTCTGATGGACTGGGTTGGTAAGCAAAAGCAGGCGGATGCAAAGAAGGCTGGAATCACAGGATTCTGCTGGGGCGGACGCGTTGTCTGGCTTGCGTGCGCACATGGAACCCGCTTCAAGGCTGGGGCTGCGTGGTACGGCCGCCTCGATGGCAACCGAACTGCCCTCACACCAACACAGCCACTCGATATCGCAACCAAGCTCAAAGCACCTGTTTTGGGACTTTATGGTGCCAAGGATGGCGGCATACCGTTGACACAAATCGATGCCATGAAAGCTATCCTTCCAAAGACGGGAATCTCTGGGGAGTTTGTCGTTTACTCCGAAGCTGGGCATGGATTCCACGCGGATTACCGGCCAAGCTACCGCGCGGATGATGCCGCTGATGGCGTAAAGCGCCTGGTTGCACACTTTGCTAAGAATGGAGTTAAGGCATGATGCTCGGAATCATTACGATGGTTGCGTTGATCGGAACTCTGGGGGCTCAGGGCACACCGGCAACCCCGACCACACCTGCAACAAAGCAGACATCGTCCGCTGCTGTTCAGGCTCCTGCAGTTGCTCCAAAGGACGCGGATATCCTCATCAAGGATGCTCTTGCGGATGCCAAAAAGTCTGGTCGTGTCGTTTTTGTGCGCTTTACAGCAACCTGGTGTGGCTGGTGCCGCTTGATGGAAAAGACATTGGATGAACCAGCGGTCCGTGAGCGCTTTGACAAGCAGTTTGTAGTCGTCACCCTCGATGTGCTCGAGCAAGGCCCAAAGAAGCCATTTGAAAATCCAAATGGCGAGAAGTGGCTGAACAGTCTTGGCGGCGCAGGTGGCGGTATTCCATTTTTTGCGACATTGGATGCCAAAGGGAAGAAGCTAGTCGACTCTAACCTCCTGCCAACCG
>CAIYBQ010000622.1 GCA_903924445.1 uncultured Armatimonadota bacterium
TGATACGTCGGCCACGACATCACCAACCACTCCTTCGCACGCGTGACCGCGACATAGGCCACGCGCCGCTCCTCGTCGAAGGAGTCTGCCGTACATTCGCCATCGATGTACCGAAGGCATCTATGGTGCGGCAAGATCAAGAATGCAAAGCCAATCACGTGGACCAGCCGCCACTCAAGTCCTTTTGCCTTATGGATGGTCATGATCTGCACAGCATCCATGGCCCGCGCAGACTCCCCAAACTTGCGTAGCTGACCGCCACAAAAGCTCAAAAATGCCTCGACGGAGTGAAAACGGCTCGCAAACTTGATGAGTTCATCGAGGTTTTCCATCCGGCTCGAGCCCTCGCCGTCATCCTCAAGGTCGCCATCCTCAAGCTCAACATACAAGTCGTACCCAGTCTGGCGCGCGGCCATAATCCGCACCTGTGCGGTGACGCCACTCGACTTGATTTCCTTGAGCTGGTCGCGGAAGTCTTTTACTGCGATGTCCTGTGCGGTTGTAAATCCACCGCGGCAAAGCGCCTCGTAGAACGACCACTGCTTGCGTGCCGCAAGCTCCTCAACCTGCTTTACAAAGCCCTGTCCAAGACTTCGGGTGCGGGCTGCGTGCCGCTTGGATGCAACATTTAGAAGCCGTTTGGCTGCTTCCGTCCCCGCAGGGCAGTGTGGATCCACCGTAAGCTGCAGATAGGAAATCATGTCACGGACTTCCTTGCGGTTGTAAAAGCTGGTGCCACCCGTGATGTGATACGGGACGCCGCATGCGATCAGGGCATCCTCGATGCCGCGGGAGTAGGCATTCGTGCGATACAGGATGGCGATGTCTCTGTAATCCAGTGCATTGTTCTGCCGTCGCTCAACGAGCGAGCGCACGACGTGCGCTGCTTCAGAATCCTGGTCGACGTGACGCGTCACCTCCGGAGCAGGCCCCGCCTTCCGTACGGGCTGCATTTCCAGGCGATAGCGCTCATCAAGGTCGGCGTGCGCAATCAGCTCATTTGCCAGCACCACCAATGTCTCATGGGCACGGTAGTTTGCCGGAAGCCGGTGGATCTCGCCATCCGGAAATGCCTTCCGAAATGCCATCACCGTGCGGCGCGGATCGCACCCACGGAACCCATAAATACTCTGGCCAACATCCCCTACTAGAAACAAATTCCCGTTGCGCCGCGCAAATGCGCGGGCGATTTCCCATTGGACATCGGATGTATCCTGCGTCTCATCCACGAGGACATGGTCAAACGCCACCTCGTACTTGGTGCGAATACTGGCATTTTCACGCAGAAGCATCCAGCACTCGAGGAGGAGGTCATCAAAGTCCAGCCGCTTGCATGGAACCTTGGAAAGGACATCGTATTCCTTCTGCTTCGCCATTTCGTAACAGCGCCAGAAGCGGGCGGTGTCCACGATGGCCGGCTTTTCCCAGTCTGGGTACAGGTACGCGAGGGCCGTTTCGGCCTCTTCAGCGTACTTACCCATGTTCTTACAGGCTGAGACAGCAAGCAAAGCTGTCTTGCGGTCCATTTTGATGTTTTGGCAATACGGCGGGGATGGAAGCTTGTCGTTTACCCCGGAGCGTCCGAGGATGGCGCGGACGGCCCGCTCCTGCCAATAGTCATCCGCGATTTCGAACTTGCCCTCTTTGCCATAGAGGTCGGCCCACTCCCGCTTCACAATTCGCAGTGCGTGTGAGTGGAAGGTACCAATCCAAATGCCATCGAGGACCTCGGGGCCAACGAGTGCCAAAAGGCGATCCGCCATGTCATCCGCCGCACGACGGGTAAATGTCGCGACCAGAATCCGCTTGGCTGGGACGCCTTCGGCGAGGAGGCGTGCGATGCGCCGGATAAGAACTGTGGTCTTTCCAGACCCGGCTCCCGCAAGGACGAGTGCTGCCCCGGCATTAAATCGAAATGCCGTTTCCTGACTGGGGTTTAGGCCTTTGGCTAGCCCCTCAATATCGATGTGACTGACATCAACGGGGGTTTCAGGAGGGGTATCGGAGACCATGCGAGCACGCAGAATACCGCATCCTGCGTGCCCGTGTAGGGTCAATTCTTAATTCAGTTTCGTGCAGGTGGTGGAAAGACACAGTCTGGCGCAAGCCGGACAATTAAGACATCGGCGTCAAATGAGCCATCCGATGAAAGAACACCCTTTGCCGAGACTGCATCCCCGATCGAAATGCCGCCAAGCGTCCCAAGTTTTGGACGTCCGCCCTGCCCAAGGAGGACTTTATCCGTACCCGACACGTGAATTTTCACGAGGTTGCCGGGGGTTGCATGATTGGCTTCCCGCGGCTTGATGGTGACAATACCGTTTGCTTCATCGATGTCCGTAACGATACCCCCGACGTGATCACCGGCAATAGCTGTGTCATCTCCAGGGTGGATTCCATGATTTCCACCGGGATTGGCACCGCCCATCGGAACGATGTTGATTTCTGTTGCAGTCAAGGTCTTGGATGCATCATCGTAGCTGCCGCGTACAACGACCTTTTGGCCATTTGCGAGAGATGCATCCGGACCATTCGGACCATCCGGACCAAGGATGACGGTATTTGCATCAAAGGAAACGTTAATGCTTGAGCGCATCCCCGGCTTAGGAGCA
>CAIYBQ010000623.1 GCA_903924445.1 uncultured Armatimonadota bacterium
CAAAACTGCGCCGGCTGGTTGCCTGTGTGGTGAGTAAACAAGGACTAGCGGTCATAAAAATCTCCTAACGAGTTGATGTTCCGCCTTATTCCAAATTATCGTGGGGCGACTCGCTCCGCAATCACGCACTGGGAACGACTCTTTATCCGGATGGGTACCGTCACACTATCCGTGTAGGGGAGGGCTGCAACGCCCTCCCGTGGCGCAGGATATACGACTTGTCTTACGGGAAGCTATTCCATCACTCTTGTTTGCCACACTTACAATCGGGCACGCAACAACGTATTGGATAGAGCGGATTTGCCTTGAGGGGTTCGGTCCCGAGTACTTCCAGGACGAATGGATGAAGATCCAGCGTCTCGATGTCAACATCGCCCATTAATCCCGCCGTCTGATAATACTTAATTTCAGCAATCTTTAGACAAGCGTCCAGCATGATGCGCTTCCGTTCGGCGATTGGGATGCGTTTCGAAGTTGACTTCATTCAGCGATGTCCTCCAATCGAGCACAGTTGACTGCTGGATGATTAAGCAACCGTTTATCAGCCGTTACCAGAGTGAGACCATTACACACGGAAGTTGCAGCAATAATTGCATCTGGTACTGTCAATTTCATTTTGAATCTAAGCGCTACGGCTACTTTGACGCAGCTCCAGTCACAAGGGAGGTTGGGTCTTGAAGTTAGAAATTCCCCTATCCTATAGACGGTAATCGCACTACGCTTACGAGGCAGTAACAACTCAATAATAGTGATGACTGAAATGGCACATTCGTCCAACAGATCTCTGGGGATGTCTACATTCTGTTCAACATAGTCAACGACGATGCATGTGTCTAACAGATAGCGACAGCGAGGAATAGAACGGGATGGTTCACAGACAACGCTATGTTGCGATGTGATTGCGTAACAGGTGGCGGACATAAACATCTCCAAAATAGGATTAATTTCCGCCTACATGCACATTACCGTATGCGAGAGAATCGTTGCAATACCAAGGTTGCGGCGCTTACAGATGTCTGACTACCCCCTACACTACAAATGATAAATTCCGCTCATGGATCGCCACGCAACCGCTCGGGAGGAAGATCTCATCTACGATGCCGGTTATGCCGAAAAGGTCCTCGCCGCGTTCATCAACAATGGCCAGCTCGTCACCATCCCAGCAAAGCTCAAGAAGCAGCGTGTGGTCCTCGATTACATCGTCCAGCGCTTCGAACCCGGCCGCGGCTACCATGAGCTCGATGTCAATGCGCTGCTAAAACCTCTCCACCCGGATGTCGCGACGCTCCGCCGCCTCCTCATCACCGAGAAGCTGATGACTCGTGAGAACAGCATTTATCAGCGTGTGACAAGTGAGATTGCTCCTGATGAAGCATCTTAAATGACAAAAAGCCCCCCGGACATCCACGACGTTGTGAACATCCAAGGGGGCGTGCGTTACCGCTTAGTAGCGGGAGCCGCGGCTACGGGATGAACCGTACAGACTGCCGCTGCCAAAGCTGCTGGAGCGGGATGAGCCATAGAGGCTTGGTGGGCTGATGCGTGTGCCGGCGGAGCCGGTGAACGGGTTGATGTTGCCCTTTGTCGTCCAGTTGTTGCTAAACGAGCTGTCCTTTGTGGAGCGGAAATGTTCCTGGGTATAGGAACCATCCTTCTTTGTGTAGCCGCTGACAAACGATGAGCTGTAGCTGCTGCCGGTGCCTTGTGCGAAGGTTGGAGCGATGACCGCGGCGACCGCGGCGAGTGCCAAGAGAATTTTCATACAAACCTCTTCTGGAGAGCATCCAGTAATTCTGGACGCCTCCGTGCCGACTATATCAGTGTGACATCCGGTCTGGATGCGTAGCACTTGGAAACCGGTAAGCGTGCTGGGGAGGGTGGCACGCGATACGACACTTAGCGCTCAACCGGCATCAGGGGATGCTTTTGCAGCATCAAGGCCTCCCGCGTTCCTCCAAGCTGAAAGGCATTGTCCGCCCAGTCGAAAGGGGCATCGAAGCGATGGATCGCCCGATGGTGATTCGGACACACAAGCACGAGGTTTGAAAGGGCATCCGTGCCGCCACGCGAGATCCAGTGGATATGATGCGCCTCGCAGATATCGCTGCCGTATGTCTCACGGGGTGACCACGCGCACAGCTGGCAACATCCATCGTAGATGTCCCGCAGTTCAAGAACGTGCTGACGGGACCGAGTCGCGATGGTTTCCTGAAGGCGTTGCATCCGATTTTGATGTGATTCATCCGCGTAAGTAACCCGGATCAGCTCACGGACACGGTCGGGGTTATCTGTCATCAGCGCAGCTTCGAGTTCATCCTCCGGGAGTAGCTTTGCCCGGGCATCGGATGGAAAGTCGCGGCAGAAGGAGCGTAACAGGGCATCATCGGAGGTTGTAATTTGCTTCACTGCCGCGTTACCTTGGAACGATTGACCGAGGATGGCTGCATTTGATGTGCACGATAGCGCACGTATTATCGGCTCAGCATTTGGTAGATGTTCGATGTTAAAGTAGCGGCTCTGCTCAAGATCACCCCAAACCCGATAGGTACCGTAGCGATACGTTTCCGGATTACGCGTCCTTGCGCGAATCAGGAGTTCAGCCGCCATCGTGTATGTGCCATCCGCGCGCCGGGTGAATACCCACAAACTCTCTCCCGGCTCGATGCCGTGGAGCAGCGCATTCTTCTGATTTAGGTGGAACGATGCCCCATAATTCAGGTCCCACTCACGGTTGTTGGCGGTCCAGTAGTACAGTAGGGGCATTGTGGATATCGTACGGTAATCTGAGCGCTAAAGATTTTTTGTGAATACTAGTAACAGATGTTCGTTGAACATTGATTCAAGCGAGATGTTCCAGTACGTCAACAAAGTTCACTCAAGTAGCTCGATGGACGCTGATCAAAGCTTTTTATGGAGAAGGAAATGTCTTTTCATCATCATACAAATGGAGGCGGAATCGTGGACGATTCTGCTCATGTTGACTCAACTGCATATGTCGGAAGATACGCAGAAGTACGGGGCAATGCAAAAGTGTATGGAGATGTACGAATTGAGGATTTCGCAAGGGTAATCGACAATGCCTTTATAAGTGGATGTGCACGGTTAACGGGATATGCGTGTGTATCTGATAAGGCACAAGTCGCTGGAAACGCCATCATCACATCCGATGCGCGTGTTTTGGAAAATGCCGTCGTGACGGACACTGCAACTGTTGATGATTCAGCACGAATTAGTGGAGATGCAAGGGTTGGCGGTTCATCAATTGTTAGAGGCCGTGCGCAAATCAATGGAAACGCGAAGTTGTCTGGCAAGGCGAACATTGGAGATGACGCCATTGTTTGTGACCGGGCCGAAGTGACGGGTGATGCACACGTTTCAGGCAATGCAAAAATTTCTGGAAACGCACGCGTCTATGACAAAGCCATAGTTTCCGGTAATGCAACTGTAGCCGATTATGCCACCGTATTTGGTAACGCAAGAGTTCATTCAGCAGCCATAATTAGCGCCAGTTCGCGAGTCTTTGGAACAGCAGTTGTAAGTGGTAGCGTTGTTGGTTCCGTGAGCGATTAGCACCATGGATACTTGATCGCATACTGTCTGTTCGTTTGTCGTACCAATACATCGATGTGCCTTATCGAACACATCCTTTGATAGTATGGCTATGATGAGAAAGAATGCATTCATTCCCGATCGACAAGCTTGGCTTGTTGACTTTTGGACGGACGTTCAACTAGCAAGTAACAAGTCGGGGAAGACTTTCAACTTTGGAACTTTGATTGCAGATTCTTGGCATCAAGTCGGAATAGAACGCCATGGTGTAACTGTTAACTTGGTAGTTGCGCCAACTGAATCTCGTATTCAGGTTGAGCTGTGCATTCGTCCAGGACAGAACGCGCTCGCAATCTTTGACTCGTTACATTCACAGAAGCAGCAAATTGAACGAGCCATCGGAGCCCCCTTAGTTTGGGATCGCCGCACCCAACAGAAGTCATCCTTTATTAGGCTGTTGAAAACGATTGATGCCCGCGGAATTGACCGACAAGTGGCAATCGATTGGTATGTGTCAACGCTTACTAAATTCGTAGTGGTCTTTCAACAACATTTATTGAAGTAGATTCTGTAAACGTCGTTTGATTATCGATACCATCTCACCCCCACATCACTGATTCCTCACCGAAGACATCCCGCAGCTTTTCCCGAGCGCGTTTACAAGCCTGACGGTCGGCGGAATCAAGATTAGTTTCATCTTCCAGCATCATAAAAATGCCGTCAGCGTAGCGACCTTTAATGCGACCATCTTCAACCGCATCAAGGACCTGTGATGTGACTGTCAGGCAGAATGGCTTGCTGTCATACGATTTTGTGTACGGCTCAACGTCTGGGCTATCCAAACTGACATACTCATCGACGAGTGGATCGACCTGGCGGCGCAGGGCAAGTGCAAAGTCGTCGTCGCCGAGCCGTCCTTTGTCGCGGATTGCCTTGAAACGCTCGAAGAAATCGGCATGCGCGGGCGCGAGGATTTCAAGGCGGCCGGCGGCGGTGAATTGGCGCTGGTCCGGTCGCTGAATGCCGATACCGCGTGGTCCGTGGGCCTGGCCAACATCGTGCG
>CAIYBQ010000624.1 GCA_903924445.1 uncultured Armatimonadota bacterium
GGACCGGCGCAGCGGCCAGCCCCTACGCAGAGGATTTGTTGATCGAGGTCATCGGTTTTTAGATCACGGATGAGGTCCTGTAGGGGCAGGCTTCCTCGCCTGCCCGCGCCTGTGAGCCAACGTAACGTTAGAAGAGCAGGCGCAGAGGCTCCATCCTACAAACGGTTTGTTTTCGTCAGCAGACCGAAGTAATAAACGCTGAACGTATTGTTGTAATGACCTGCCACATACCCCGCGGCACCCGTTGTATACGCAAACGGAACAGCTGTCGTCAGACTTCCCGTCGAGACCTCACGCCCAAAGTATTTGCGAACATACGTCAGTGCAACATTGGATCCAGCCTGCTTACTTGGGCGGAATAGCATGTTGACCGCAGCATTTGCATCGATGTAAAGCGAGAGAATACTCTCAACGCGTTGATTGTAGGGAAGACCCATGGTCAGCGTAAGCGATGTATCCGTCGCGGCATTTCCAAATCGATGCAGGGTCATGCTCTCGGAGCCAATAGGCGATTGCGTTGTGATTCCCATCAAGGCCGACTTCCCAACCGGTAAGCAACAAAGCGCAAAGTCCATGTCTTGATTTTCGGAGTCAAAACGATCCATTAAAATGACATCCCCGGTACTAGCCGACATCGTCACCAAGGATGCAACCAAGCGACCTTTGTTTTGCTTGTTCGGTGTGGGGCGCGGGCCATACGCAACCAGCTGTCCAAGCGCATTGATTAGGCCACGGACATTTGTCGATGCCAATCCGGGGGCACCCGTCACATTTCTCGACCACACGCGCTTGGCATCTTTGTCAAATGCCTGAACATGCCAATCATGTCGGTTACCATCGAGAGTTTTCACAGGAACATACCCAAGCAGGAAGATGTGGCCGTTTGCATCCGCGATCGCATCCGTCAAGCGAAAGCCCGTCGGAAAGCCGATCAGCTGCGGAGCTGCATCCGCCTCTAACCCCGAAGTGATATGCATTATCTCGATTGACTGGGTTGTTGCCGATGAGCCAAATGCGTAGACACCGCCCTTTTGGTCTGAGATGAGTTTAATGGGAAGCGTTCCAGCAGCATCGATTGCCACCGGATGAACGCGTGCAAACGTGTGTGTGCCATCTCGTGAGTAAACATCGACAGACAAATAATGACCTGGCGCGAGGTTCCGTGCATTGGCACGCTGAGCGGTGAGCTCGGATGCGACATAAATCCGTCCACTTTCCGCCATGAAGATTTGCTTAGGCGTCGTTGTAATGCCATTGGCATCGCTTTGCCGCGTCACCCAGCGAACTTTTCCACTCTTGGTCAGCATCACCGTGATGCTTTGATGGTCTCCGTTTGTCGTCGTCGCCATCCCGGCGGCGATGATGTTACCGCTTGGATCTGTACAAATGGCGGTGGCAAGCGACTGCTTGATGTCACGTGCGCCAAGCTGGAAGATGACATTGCGGCTGAGGTCGGAGAGCGGCTTGTTTACCGACCCGCTCAGGGCCTTTGGATAATTGGCTTTCCGGGGAGTGTCGATGAGGACATGCACGATTGGCGCCATGATCAGGAGGCCGATGATGGTGGCTGCCGTGACCTGTGCCCCCGTTGGAAGGTTGACTTTTTTGACCGGTGTGGTGCCGGGAAGCGGTGTGAATGGAATGGCGGAGCTGCCGATGCCATTCATGTCGCCGAGGCTGCGGAGCCGCTCTTCAAAGACGGAAACCAGCGCCTGTGGTTCGGGATGCAAATGAGCTTCCGCCTGCCAGGCCCGCCTGAGGACAGCCTTGCGTTGGATGTCAAATTGCCGTCGGATCTCCACAAACGCCGATGGGAACGAGGGCAGGAGTAGCTTATCTTCGGCAAGGGCATCAAATGCGCGGCCAGCTTCCAGAACGACATCGGCGTCATCGCTTGCGAGAGCAACCTTCGCAAGATCGCAGCAGTCCTGATAGTCGATTCCCGCGCATGTGGTGTCAATGGAAACATGGTTTTCATCGATGTTGACCAACGTGCCATTTAGGAAGGGCGCGGATGCATCCACAATCGAACGCCGCCACATATGGAGAAGGGCATTCCTGCTGTTGACATCGCTGAGGGGCCAGGCTGCTTCGGTGAGCTCGGTGCGTCCGATTTCGCAGTTCGGGGCTGTTGCGACGAGTCCGATCACGTGCCATAGCTTGCGTCGGATTTGGAATGAAACGGGTGCGCCCGCAACGGTTAGTTCAGATTTGCCTAACAGACGTACAAGGGGACGCATACAACTAGACGTTGTACTTAATATGCGTAGGTGTATCAACGAAAACCCACA